>JAGGSW010000126.1 GCA_021158895.1 Candidatus Odinarchaeota archaeon
AGAGTTTTCATGGAAAATAGGAATAAGTCCACTCATAACAAAAGAAAACAACGAACCATTAATTAAAAGGTTTATTAACGCTTTTTACGAAAAGCTTCCTTTAAGTGAAAGTTGGACAAAGGCAGTGAGTCTTTTTGCAGTAAAACTGCGTGATAGGCTCGGTGAAAAGTTAAGGTATGTAATTGCTTCCCCAAGTGAAGATCTTTTAGTCTATGATAGCAATGTTTTGGTTGTTGTTGACGCAGAGGACTTCGAGGTCAGAAAAGATGTGATCGAAGTTGAAGGAGAGGTTGAAAAAGAGTTTTCATGGAAAATAGGAATAAGTCCACTCATAACAAAAGAAAACAACGAAGCAAAACTGTTCATAGAGGTCTTTGGATGGAAAAACATAAAATATTAGAAAATGAAGCAAAAAGAGATATCGAAATCAAATGCTATAATAAAGCAGCAAGTGCATTTTATTTTGCGCTTAGATTTCTAGCTGAAACATTATTACGAAAACTTCAATGGTCGATTCCCAGAAGGGACGATAAGCTAGCTAATTCCATAGAAACATTAGGATTAAAAAATGCAGCTAAAAGTCTGCGTTTCTTATATGAGTTACGAAAAAAGGCTGACTACATGGAAGAATCTGTTAACAAAGAAGAAATAGCTGAGTGTTTAGAGGTTTATGAAAAGGGTAAACAAGAACTTTTAAAGCAGCTAAAAAGATAAAGAGAAATACATTTCTCGTTCTGTGAAAGCTTCTGGTTCTTTTAGAATTTTCAATATGAATTTATTGTAAATAGGTTATTTGATTTTTGAAGGTTCCACCGGGTATTAAGGATTGTTTTGTCTGAACATTGTTTTTACTAGTGGTGGTTTTGCTATTATTGCTTCAAATTCTTCTTTAACTTCTTCGGGTATACGTGATGGGAGTGCAAATCCATGTTCTCTGTCAAGAGCATATTCGTAGAGTAATGTTTTATATGCTACTTGTAATGGGCGAACCATTACGTAAGCTGGTATAAATCCAAATATCAAGAAGCCAATAGCGGTCAATATACCTGCCACAACCATTAGATCCTCTGAGATCCCAAGTATTGGAACCAATATGAACATTCCAACTAGATATCCGGAAACACCGTATAGCAGTATCATTATGAATATGAAGAACATGTAAACGACACCTACACCGCTTGCGTAGATAATGATGTCGATGAAATGTTTCTTTATTAGGTCCCAAGACCTTTTAATGGAGTCTTTGAATCCTTTACCTTCTATAATCATTGCTGGTAAAGCGAAAAAGGTTACAAATTGAGCGAGCCCATATGCTAATGCGGAAGCTATTTTAAAGAAAATTAAAGCAACAATCAGCACAGGGTTTTTCTTAGCTTGCTCCATTCTGATGTTTCTCGCATACCTTGCCACGGTGTCTAGAAGCGCCATTACAAAGCCAAGCTTAACTATTGGATTTACAAATCCTAATACACGTTTCGTTCCTTTCGCAAGCCATGCTTGATCCTTAGATGGGCTTCTATACCAGTCGTCAACGATTGCTACAATTATTCCGTTTGAAAAATACATCGCAGCATAAACAACCCAAGCATAAACTAAATCGTAAAGAAAAGCTAGAATGCCTCCGATGGTTTCAGAATCAAAGTAAGAAGAGGAAACATAATATATCCATATAGTTCCTGCAATGCCAACTATTGCTGATATAAAAGCAAATATTGAAAAAATCATTGACACGCCTATGACCTCTGGTTCATCACTAACAGCTTTCGCTGAAAGTTCTATCAAACTGCCAGCAAGACGAATTCTATCCTTCCAGCGAAAAACTAAAAATAGGAACAAAGCTCCAAGAGCTACGAAAACAATTACAAGTATAAAAACTCCAATAAGAAAAGATAAAGCCCCTATAAAAAGAAGAACCACTGGTCCCGAATAGAAAAGAACCGTCGTAACTTCTTTTCCAATTTTCGCTATCAGTTTAAGTATGAAAATCATTAAACCAATTGTAATCAAAATCAACGAAAGTATAAGTGCAGCTATTAGTTTTGAATACGACACAATAGTAGTCCACATCGCACCTAAAAACTGTAACACAATAGCAACTGCTAAAGGGTTTTGCAACAATACGCTAACAATTGCATAAAGCCCAACACCATACAAAATAATCATCGCAAAAATAAGCGATATAACAGGCCAACTCGACAACTCTTTCTCCATATTCGAAGAATATTCTTGACTACTCATCTTAACATCCTTCCACGTAAATTTTATGCCAGAGACATAAATATTATTATGGAAAAAGTATTTAAAGCATCTCAAACGAAATCTTGATGAAGAAGAGTCTGAAGTTTTAGAGGTTATAAGCCATGAAACTCTTAGTCAGCGTCACAAATAAAGATGAAGCCATGGAAGCAGTTCTCGGCGAAGCTGACATCATCGATGTTAAAAATCCAGCTGAAGGCTCCCTCGGGGCACATTTCCCAAGAATTATAAGATCGGTCAGAGAGGTTGTGCCTAGAGAATTTGAGGTCAGCGCTGCAATAGGGGACGTTCCAAATCTTCCTGGCACGGTTTCTTTAGCTGCTCTTGGGGCTGCTGTCTGCGAGGTAGACTATGTAAAGCTGGGAATGTATGGTCCAAAAGACTTCGATTCAGCTCTTATTCTCGCTAGAGAAGCATGTAGAGCTGTTAAAGAAATTATGCCTGATGTCAAAGTCGTGATCGCCGGTTATGCTGATTATCAACGGGCGAATTGTCTTAATCCCATGTTAATACCTGAAATTGTCAGGCAAGTGGAGGCAGATGTAGCAATGATAGACACCAAGATTAAAGATGGGAAAAAGATTTTCTCGTTCCTAAATGACCAACAACTCTCATCATTTATAGATAAAGTTCATGACCACGGATTTATGGCAGCTATAGCTGGATCTCTAGGCAAAGAAGACATTAAAAAAGTTTACGAACTAGGAGCAGATGTCATAGGTTTTAGAACTGCAGCATGCATAGGTGATCGCGTCAAAGGAAGAGTAAGCAGAGAAAGAATATTGGAACTCAAAAACCAAATCAAAAATATATCCGCTAGAGCGATATAATAGATATTCACTTTAATAGCTTTGCCGTGCGAAAACTTGAAATTAACCATTTATCTACCAATGTTTTAAGATAATTGATGAAGTAGCAAAGGTCTTAGAAAGAACAAGTTGCTAATATTTAATAGTTATGCTTTAACAAAGTCACGAATTTTAGAGATTTAAGATAAACAAAGATATGTACAAAGGGGGAAATCTAGGAAGTTTGAAGGTAATTCTCCCTTTAACGACTTAAAACAAGATTTTAAACAATTCTATATATGTTAACCGCTTTCAAAAGAAGTTTTCTCAGATTTATAGATTCAATCTTGCGAACTCCGTTGTTGCCCTTAACAGCCAGATATTTTCCTTTTTCGCTTTTTCAATTAAATCATAAGTTGGCGATAATGTATAAATTACAAGAATTACATTTTTCCTAAGATATTCTGGATGTTTCTCTCTAAGCTGTTTATATTTCCTTTTTAATTCATTTAAGAGAGAAACTCCTGCCCTAGTCTCTACTTCTCCGATTACACATATATTATCTGATGTACCGTAAATATTTACTTGCATATCAGGAAGCACCAACTCACCCAACTTTATGTCTATACCTCTTTTCTTGAGGTGATACTCAATAATTACACGTGCATCGTCTTCAACACTTAAAGAAATTTTGTCTAACCTGCTTTCCAACCTACTCCTAGTGTATTTAATTTCCTTTTCAATCCTCTCGAATCTCTTATCAAATCTCCTAAATCTTTCATCCATTATTTCAAGCATCTTATTGAAATCTTCTCGTATTTTATTGAAATTTTCTTGCATCTTGTTAAAATCCTCTCGTAGTCTTTTTTGTTCTTCTCCTAACCTGACCATGCTTTCTTTCATTCCGTCAAGCCTTTTTAGAATTTCAGATAAACCTAAGTAACCTGCAACAGCATACCTAAACTCCTTATCTTTTTCAAGTAGTTCTAGAAATTCTTCCTTCAAAGACGATGTCATGTACTTCACCAAGAAAAAATCGTTATTAAAGTATTTAAGCATGTCATAAATAAAAATAATCCTCACTTCTTTTTATCGTAAATTTAATGTAGATGGTTGTGTTTTCAAATGTTAAAGATAAAAACGCGAAATAGAACTTAATCTTCTTCCGTTAAATAGTGAGAGTTGATATAATGATCAATTTTAATTTCATTTCTCAATTATCCGTATTATGTTCCAAATGAAGCGACTAAAATCATCGAAACAACAGTTAAATACGGTCGGTATTAGTGGAGGGGATGTTTTTATTTCCCTGTCTAATCTTTTAGGCCTGATTTATCAGAAGTATTATTAAATATGAACTCTTTCATGCTTTAATGATGGTTGCTATCGTCTTCTTTCCTTCCAAGATTTGTTTAACTCTTTCAGGATACAGTCCATTAACAACGTAACAAAACATTCCCTTTCTTAAAAGCAGAAATTTAGGTAGGAAAGCGTCTACACAAGTTTTCATATTTATGAGCTCTTCAGATGTTACTTCTTCTAATAAAATTGCTTCTGAATATTTTTTAGGATCCCTTGTAAAGATTCCGTCAACATCCTTTACCAAAATCAATTTCTCTATCCTTAGCAGCTTTGCTATATATGCACTAATTGTGTCCGAGGTTACATCCCACGAAGAAGGAAGTTCATCTGAAGTAAAAAGTAAACGTGAAGGTAGCAAAATTGGTAACTTTCCTGTTTCCCAAACCTTTTCAACACCGTCAAGCGTATGAATAATTGTAGAGTTTGGAGTAATATCAGCTAGAAGTATTCCATATTGATCCATTGCAAGTATAGCCATTCTATGTGAAGCTAAGGGAGATAAACCATAAATCTTATCGATATTTCTCACTAAATCCGCAAAGTCCCCTCCACCTGGCACTATAAGCATTTTATACTTTGCAGCAAGTTCTCCTAGAACATTACATAACTTCTTTAAGCTTTCCCTGTAGTTTAATAGAGATCCCCCAATTTTCAAAACAAATTTCAAAAACATCACCTTTCATTTGTGTTTAAGTTCCCATATTTTTATATCTTTTAGACCTACGAGTTTATCGGCAACCATCAAAGCAACTCCGACAGCAGGCGCTATTATTGAAGCATCAACCCCAAGAAAATCTTCCAAACTAATAATTTTTTTGAAACCAACTCTCTCAGCAGCCCTTTTCGCAAGAAATTCCCCACCTAGCCCCACAGTGACAACTGGTATTTCTTCACGAATCTTCGGTTTTAACCTGCTATATACTTGTCTTAAACCTTCAGCTATTTGATCTACCTGCTTATCATAAATGTACCTTGCCATATCTTCAATCTCCCTTTCACTTAACATCTCTATATCGGCACATACAACCCTAGCCAATCTTGCCATTGCTTCCAATCTAGTTTTACCTCTTCCATCAGCAGTCTCAGTCGTATAGTCCTCTTCACGTATATTGCCTAATATTAGGTGGACATCTCCAGAAAGAGCAAAAAGCTCCGAAGAAACTCTCGCGTAGTTCCCCCTAATAGGTATCTTATCGACTATTGCAGCTACATTGGTTCTTAAACTTCCAGTATAGACAAGTTCACCGCACATAAGCTTCTCCAAGTCAGTTTTCCCAGAAGCAGCACATTTTCCTTCCAATATTGGTATTATACTTGTTGTTGTGCTGCCCACATCAATAATTATACAATTTTTTATGATTCGTGAAATCATCCAAGCTGTAGCTGCCCAATTAGCTGCAGCAACCTTCAAAAACTCTTTCCTAGCTTCCTCAACAGTTAACAGTCCACCATCGCAATTCAAAACGTATATCGGTAAATTTTTGAAGATCTTTTCAACACAGTCTAAAACGTGATTTATTCCTTCTCTCTTACACCAATAAGCATCAGAAAGCTCTGCAGTAATAGTTACACCAACTGCTTCAAGCTTTACATCATGCATAACTTCATCCGTAATTTCCCGTAATATGTCCACTAATTTATCCTTTCCGGCTCTCCATATCGGAAAATATTTCTTTGCTGTTTGTATTTCCCTAAGAATTCCATTTTCAACTTTTACCAATGATACTTTAGTGTTCGCTCCACCAATATCAAAACCAGCTACATAAACCATATTCTCACACCAATAACCCGTTAACACGCACAGTAAAGCAATATGCGATATAATATTTCTATCAAAGCAAGAATTTTACAGTTTATTGAGAATATAAGTTTTAATTTGAAACAAACATTCTTGTCACTAATGACATGGAGGGCTCGATATGAGGGTTATTCCTGTTATTGATGTAAAGGGCGGCATTGTGGTTCACGCTGTAGCGGGGCAAAGGGAGAAATATGAACCCATTAAAAGCAAGATATGTTCTTCAACTGATCCGCTGGAAGTTGCAAAAACTTTTAGAAATATGGGGTTCAAGGAACTTTACCTTGCTGATCTTGACGCCATAGCAGGTGGTGAACCCTACTACTCTCTTTATGAAAACATTGGCAAGACAAGTTTGTCTCTCATGGTTGATGCTGGCGTAAGTAGCCTTGAAAAATTTAAAAAACTTCTGAAACACGGTGTAGCAAAAGTTATAGTTGGCACTGAGACTCTACGTGACCTTCAATTTTTAAGAGAAGCTGCACGTTCATATTCAGAAAACCTAGTTGTGAGTATTGATCTTTATGGAGGAAAACTGCTTAGTTTATGTGAAGACGTTAAGGAAAGGGATCCATTAACGGTTATGTTAAGTTTTAAGGATATGGGAGTCAAGGAGTTCATAGTTCTTGATCTGTCACGTGTAGGCACTAGCAAGGGGATTAACCTGCCATTTATAAGAGAAGTTGTCGAAAATGTGGAAGCTTCAATTTTAGTTGGAGGAGGCGTAAAAAACATTTACGACTTACTTAAACTAAGGGATATAGGTGTTTCAGGAGTTCTTGTAGCAACAGCATTACACAACCAAAATATCACAATTAACGACCTAGAAAAAGAAGGTTTCCTATGAGCTTAAAACTTCGTAAATCTTCTGTTTAATATCTTCGAAGTGCCGCTTTGCTTCCTCTAAACTTTTACCTCGGGCAACAACAACCGCTACGTCTTCACCTGAACGTAAATAGGTCTTTGAAATAAGTATATGAGATATAACACCATCTATTTCACCAATAGCCTTAATTTTCTCACTACTAAGTGCAAATTTCTCATCAAAACGAACTTTCCCTACAATTGCGTAACCTTTTCTTTCAATGCTAGTTGGTACTCCAAGTCCAAATGAAGCTTTTACAATTTCAGCTCCAACATTTACATTTAAAATCTCTCGAAGCCCAAGATAAGAAGTTGTAAGTCTAGGATTAACCTCCACTACAACAGGTCTTTTACTTGTAATCACTAAATCCACTCCCACGTAACCTCTCAACCCGTCAATCGCCTTCACAGCTTTTATCGCTTCTTTTACAGCTAAGGACTCTAGAGGGTGATTAAAAGGCGTATGACCGCCTTCATAGGACGCTCCCTCAGCAGGTGATCCAAGCTTAATATACTGTGCATTTAATGCCAATGCAGCGATTTTCTCACCGTCACTAATGAGGCTAACACTTGCATGATCCCCTTTCAAGTACTCCTGAATCAGAAAATAATCCTCATGTGTTTCATTTCTAACTCTCTCTACAGCAACTTCTAATTCTTCTTTCTTGTTAACCATTGAGAGCCCTGCACAACCAACTCCATCAACAGGCTTCACAACAATCGGATACCCTATTTTCAAAACCTTACTTTCCAAAGACTCCATATCTTCATCAAATAAGCCGAGGAGGGTTTTTGGAATCGATATCTTAGCCTTTTTCAAAACATTATACGTTGCGTATTTGTTTGAGCATATTTTAACTGCATTCGATGATGAACCAAGAACCTTTATACCCTTTCCTTCAAAGAAGCATGTTATATCGTGCAGTGCCTCTTTAAAGGCGGGAGCTATAACTATTACTCCGTCAACATGTGTTAAATAAGGTTCGAGAAGTTTAAGAGGATTTCTTCCTCTAGGCACAGTAATAATTTCATCAGCTGCTAATTGACAATATTCTAAAACTCTAGAATCAACAGTAGTCAGAACATCGTATCCTGCTCTTTTCAGATCTTCTATTAGGACTCGAAGCATCGCATATCCTTCAAGAAGTATTTCTTCAGCAAGTTCTTCCTGGCAAAAACCTCCAAGAGCATATTCAACGGCTATAATCCTCATTTTTAACCATCTGACTCCAAGATACTTTTATTATCAATTAATACGATGGTCACTTAAATGATTGCTAATTTAAATTTTAAATCTTGGATTTTAAGGAGTTCAACAAAATGATTGAGAAAATGAAATATGGGGTAGGTATCGAAGCCAGATGCAATATAACTTTAAAACCATGCCAGCAATGTGTACATAAGTTTCTAAGGGCGTTGTCAAAATGTCCACACCTCACCTAATAATTAGAGAAAAGCTTAGAAGAATGTTAGAAGAGGATATAGGGTTCGGAGATATAACTACGGAGTCAATTATCCCAGAAAATCTTGTAGCTAAGGCTCAAATAATTGCAAAAGAGCCAGGTATAATAGCTGGCATAGAAGAGGCTTCCATACTTTTTAAAGAACTTGACATAAATGTTAGAAGTGCAGTTAGCGATGGAAGCAAAGTAGATGCTGGAACAGTTATTATGGAAATAGAGGGCCCAGCAAAATCCATTTTAATATGCGAAAGAACAGTTCTAAATCTACTTATGAGAATGAGCGGAATAGCAACCCTCACGCATCAAATGGTTAAAAAAGCAAGGAAAGTGAACCCAAAAATCATAATAGCTGGGACAAGAAAAACTGCTCCCGGTCTCAGATATTTCGACAAAAAAGCTATTAGAATAGGTGGAGGAGACGCACACAGGTTAAGACTAGATGATTGCATTCTAATTAAGGACAATCACATCGTAATTGCTGGGGGAGTTAAAGAAGCCATAAAAAGAGCTAAAAAAGCAGCAAGCTTTACCAAAAAGATAGAAGTAGAAGTACAAAAAATCGAGGATGCTTTAATAGCGGCCAAAGAAGGAGTAGATATCATAATGTTAGATAACATGAAACCAGACAAAATAAAAGAAATAATTAGGAAATTAAAGGAAGAAGGATTAAGAAATAGAGTTTTAATCGAGGTCTCGGGAGGAATAACTCCTGAAAATGTAGAGAAGTATGCAAAAACGGGAGCAGATATACTTTCTTCTGGGTATATTACTCATTCAGTTAAAGCAATCGATGTAAGCCTTGAAATAACGGAAGTTAAAACTCAAATCTAAAAACATAATTCAAACTATGAACCTAAAAACCCAACACAATTTGGAAAGACAAGTCATAGTTTTATAAACCATCAATCATCCGTAAATTTTTCCTAAAAACCAAAAAAGATGATTTTATGAGGACAGTTCGAATGTTGCACAAATAAGTATATGATCAGCTGCATGTGCCTATGTTATTATCCAGCATTTAATGGGAACCATATCAGGGCTGTGTAGGATCATGTTTATTTTTAACGATGGGTTTTCCAACTACACGTATACCTAGGATAACCGTTTTCATTCATACTAGTATGATATACCGTGTACCAAGCGTTACGAAGATCCTTCGTAGTAATAGTCAGATGATACTGTATAGACCTTAATTATTGAAAGACTGCGAACTAACATTTTCAATAAGCTGTTAAGGGGTTTGGACGCGGCAGGTATCATTGGCAATAAGCTTAAATATTATTACGTGCATAGTAGGATAAATTATCCTACGAGGGTGGTAGGTACGGTTCTTAACAAAAGACAACTTGCCATCATAATAATAGTCATAGTAGCCATAGCAGCTATATCAACAGGCACATGGATGGCGTGGAAAAGCGGAACAATATTCGGACCAAAATATCCCATTACAATAACCGATGCACTAAATAGAACTGTAATCGTAGAAGAAAAACCACAGAGAATAGTTTCAACAGCTCCATCTATTACTGAACTGCTATTCGCACTGGATCTTGGCGATAAAGTTGTTGGCGTAACCGATTATTGCGACTATCCGCCGGAAGTTGTTGAGATGCGTGAAAATGGAACAATTGAGAGTATAGGTGGCTATTGGGATCCAAATCTCGAAAAAATCGTTAAATTAAACGCAGATCTTGTACTATTAGATGCAGGAGTACCAGCTCACCAGGATCTTGCTGGACAATTGGATTCTCTAAACATAACTGCGGTCGCTCTATATCCTGGTGAAACGATAGATGAAATTTATGATAACATACGCTTAGTTGGAAAGATAGCAGGTGAGAAGAATAAAGCAGATAAACTGGTCAAGGACATGACAAGCAGAATAAATGACGTGCAATCTGCAGTTAAAGACGTAGAGAACAAATCTTCAGTGCTATTTGCACTATGGCTTAACCCAGTTTACACTTGCGGCAACGATACCTTCTTATCTCGCATCATATACTTAGCAGGAGGAGTAAATGTATTTGCTGATCTCAGCGGCTGGCCTACTGTGAGCCTAGAGGAAATTGTAACTCGAAAGCCGGATGTAATTTTAGTTACGGCAACAATGATGGGAGAAAAACCAGAAGATATTATAAATTCGTTGAAAAATGACGCTCTCTGGAACTCAACACCAGCAGTGCAAAATAATAAAGTATACATCCTATTAGGGCAAGGAGAAAATATTTTCTTAAGACCGAGCGTAAGAGTTGTTGAAGCAGTAGAGTTACTGGCAAGAATCTTGTATCCAGACATATTCCATACAGAAATTCCTAACGTTATTGGTGATAATTACACCGACTATTTACCTTCCACATTCTTAACAGCGGTCTTCACCACATCGACTTTGCTTGTCTATGCGTATAACTGAATTGCAGTGAGCGGAGATGGGTGAATCTATAGTAAGGCAAAAAATATTAAGATTAGTCATGGTAACTGTAATTGGGCTATCTACCCTATTTATTTTATTTATTTTATCGTTAACTTTGGGACCTGTTGAAATGGGTTTCTCAGAAGCACTTACTTCTCTCATAAATGTTTTAAAGAATGGAGGTAGGACGAGCAACATAAATGAACTAATAGTTTACCATATAAGGTTGCCAAGAGCCATATGCGTAATTGGCGTTGGGATAGGTCTCTCAATTGCTGGGGCAGTTATGCAAGCGATAATTAGAAACCCTCTCGTTGATCCCTACATAACTGGTGTATCATCGGGAGCTGCATTTGGAGTATGTCTTGCGATGTTTGCAGGAATAACCATAGTAAAAATCCCATTTTACACTATTCCACTTGCGGCATTCTTGGGGGCTCTTCTCGCATTTTTATTAACAATGTTTTTGGCAGAAGCTTCAGGAGGAATGACATTAAGTTATGTTCTTGCAGGAGTTGTAGTTGGTATAGCTTTCTCATCTTTCACGACGATCTTTTTAGTACTAGGTGGAGAGAAACTCCACGGTGCTCTATTCTGGCTTTTTGGAAGTTTTGCTTACGTATCGTGGAAAGTTGTTTGGATAGTTTTTGTTCCCTCCTTGTCGCTTTCAATAATAGTCCTTCTATATGCTCGTGAACTTAATGTCATTCTTCTCGGAGACGAACAGGCCATGCAGTCAGGGCTCGATGTGCAGTCTTTCAAAAGACTCATGATAATCATAACATCATTACTTACTAGCGTATGTGTTGCGTTTACTGGCATAATAGGCTTCTTAGGGCTTGTTGTACCTCATATTGCTCGAATTCTTATGGGTAGTGACCATAGGATTTTACTGCCAACTGTAATGCTTGTGGGAGCGAATGTTCTCATGATAGCTGATATAATTGCGAGAACCGTATTAAAACCAGTAGAATTACCTGTTGGAGCGATAACATCGTTAATCGGAGTTCCATTTTTCGCGTATTTGCTAATTAAAAGAGGGAGAGAATATGTTGTATGAAGGTGCTGTAATAATAAAGATAGAGGACGTTACTTTCTACTATGAAAGTGTTAAGGTTTTAGATGGCATAACAATTGAAGTACAAAGAGGAGAATTTTTAGGGTTAATTGGACCTAACGGATCTGGGAAAACAACCCTCTTAAGATGTATTAGTGGTGTGTTAAAACCTCGAGTTGGCGTCATCTACGTAGACGGTCAACGTATAGATAAATTGAAACTTATAGAGGTTGCGCAAATCTGTGCAAGCGTCCCAACTGAACTTTCAAGTGAATTTAACCTCACGGTTTCAGACTTCGTGTTTTTGGGCAGATATCCATATGTTAAAGGTATTTGGTGGGAAAGTAAAGAGGATGAGCAAATAGTGGAAGAAGTACTGAAAAGTTTTCAATTACATCACTTGGCAGACAGGAAGCTAAGTGAAATAAGTAGTGGAGAAAAACAACGAGCGTTGCTTGCAAAAGCAGTAGTGCAAAAGCCAAAAGTAATGTTGGTTGATGAGCCTAGTGCCCATTTAGATTTAAAGTATAAGTTAGAGGTAATGGAGTACCTTAAAGAACTCTCAAGAAGGAAAATAACGATAATCGCCGCATCCCACGACGTAAATCTGCTATCTAAATACTGCGACCGAATAATAATACTTAATAGTGGAAAAATAGTATCCTTTGGACGACCAGAAGAAGTGATCACCGAAGAACTCATTAGAAAGGTTTATGGCGTAGAAGCAACCATAATGAGAAATGGAAATGAGACCTTTGTTGTTCCAAAGAGACCTTTGCGATAATTTCTTTATTAAAGGTTGTGGGTTGATGGATATAAAACGAAAAGTGAGACGAGAAATTTTAAGCTTGACTAGACCTCAACACGGCGGCGATATTTGGCAATATGGTAACGTTGAAGATTTTAGCAGTAATATCAACCCCCTTGGACCACCTGTCGAACTAAAACAGTTTTTCCTAGAGGCAGTCGATAAGATACAACATTACCCCGATGATTCAGCAGTGCGGTTGAAAAAGGCAATTTCAAACCGCTTTGATATTCCTGTTGATCAAATAATTGTTGGAGGAGGGTCTGTAGAATTAATAAGGCTTTTTTCAGAAGTATTTCTGGAAAGAGGAAATAAAGTTATTATACCGCAACCTACTTTTGAAGAATATTCTTTTTCATGTAGATTCATAGGAGCACGTATAATATATTTCCCACTAAGTGAAGATAACAGTTTTAAAATTAATTTTGAAGAGCTCTTCGAAAAAATTGACCGTTCAATTAAAGCGGTTTTCCTTTGCAATCCTAATAACCCAACCAGTAAAGTTGAAACAAAAAAGAAAATATTAGAATTTGTAGAGGAATGTGAAAAAAGAGAAATATTAGTATTTCTTGATGAAGCCTTTATCGATTTTGTAGAAAGTCCAAACAACTTTTCATGTATTCAAGAGGTGGAGAACCATAACAATCTCTTTATAATTCGTTCTCTTACAAAATCGTTTGCAATTCCAGGTCTTAGAGTAGGTTATGGCATCGGAAGCAAACCAATAATCAGATATATGGAAAATGCACGGCTATCGTGGAACGTAAACACTATTGCGCAGCTTGTAGCATCAAAACTCATAAATGAGTGCTATGACCACTTGGAAAAAGCAATCAAGGCTATAAAACCTGAGAAAAATCGAATATTTGACACTTTGCAGAAAACAAAAATCTATAAGCCTATATACCCTGATGCAAATTTCTTCTTCGTACGCATAGACGGTTTAGGAATTAACAGTCAAGAGTTCAAAAAAACTATGTTAAAATGGAAAATCTTGGTAAGAGACTGTACATCTTTCGGGCCTCCATGCGAAAAATATACACGATTTGCAATAAAAACACCGGAGAAAAATGATAAACTAATAGAAGCTATGAACATTATTTTGACACATATAAAAAAGCCAAAAAACGGAGAAATGTGACTGCCGTGAACAACATTCTGATTATTGCGGCGACGGTAATATTTCTAGGGTTTCTTATCGACCTCACACTAGGAGAGCCGCCTTACGTTCTTCATCCGGTTGTGTGGATGGGTAAAGTTATTTCCTTTATTGATAGAAAAATTCCACGAGGTAACGAAAGACTAGAAAAAATACTCGGAGTTATCTTAGGAGTTTTGATAATCATTATTTTTACTTTGAGTTTCACGTTGCTTCTTGTAGCAGTCAGAAAGCTTACTGGAGAAATAGCATGGATAATTCTTTCAGCATTCATGTTTAAAACAACCTTTGCAATCAAATCCATGAAACAACACGCAACTCCCATAATGGAATGCCTAAAAAAAGGCGATCTTGAAGGTGCAAGGAAAAATGTGGCAATGATTGTAAGTAGAGATGTTAAGAATCTCGATAAGGAACACATTATCTCTGCTACTATAGAAAGTATCTCTGAAAACATTGTTGATAGCATCTTTTCTCCACTTCTCTTTTTCGGCATCGCGGGTATACCTGCCGCACTCGCCTATCGCGCAGTAAACACCTTAGATGCCATGGTAGGATACAAGAATCGAAGATACAAGAATGTCGGGTGGTTTTCAGCTAAGCTTGACGACTTAGCAAACTGGGTCTCAGCGAGACTGTCGGTACTATTTATTATACTGGCAACAGCTTTGCTACGTAAAAATTGGTACATGTCTGCAAAAATTGCTAAAAGGAACCATTCAAAGACAGAAAGTCCGAATAGTGGCTGGCCTATGTCAGCGCTAGCCGGAGGTCTCTGCATAAAACTTGAAAAAATAGGTTACTACACCTTAGGAAACGGCGAAATACCGAAAGATACATGTTACATACAGGAGGCACTAAAAATAATGTATCTCGTTTCATTTCTATTTCTTGTTTTGATTACACTTCCGTTATATGTTTTTGTGGGAATCCATGTACAATACTTAATTGAAAACCTTTTTTACAACATGATTTCAAGGAGATGGTTGTGAATGGAAGAGTTAAGCGTAAAAGTGAGTTTTTCGGAAACGGATGGAAAAAACGTTGCAATAATAAACTTACCAGATAAATTTCAATTTCTCAGTTCCGCAGTAGTAAATGGAGGATTCACCGTTTCAGACACGGTTGTTATACTTCAAGTACATAAAAACTACAGTAGCGAAAAGCCGGAAGAGGATCTGTTCGAAGTGTATCGAAAATTAAAGCTAAAAAATAATGCAATAGGTTTCATGACAGCCAGCAATATCAAAAAAGTACTTACGGTTTCGACGAAAAAAGTTAATAATGTAAAAGCGATCTCTATTGCTACCGCAGGTACATCTAACGCTGCATTTGCAGGAGAAAACCCTAACACACAAACTAACGACCTTAACAACAAAATTGGAACAATAAACATTATATCAATATTAAACGTGCCTCTCCAAAAAACAGGTCTTACAAATGCCGTTATGACAATAACCGAAGCAAAAACCGCGGCCCTATGGGATCATGGAATAGAAGCTACAGGAACCACTAGTGACGCTGTTGCAATTGCAACCCCGATAGGAGACGGTTATAAATACGCTGGCACTGCAACCGACGTGGGAATAGCTATCGCAAAATCCGTTAGAGAAGCGGTATTTAACTCTATTAGAAAGGCAGGAGATAAACCTTGTCCTAAAGACTTCCTAACAGTACTAGGAGAGAAGGGAATAAGTATTAAAGATATGTGGGAAGCAGCAAAGGAGCTATATGTTCCTCATCCACGCTGGGATCTTAAAGTGTTGAAGAAGATGTTTATACGATCGCTGAGGACTCTACAGAAAGATATCAATGTTAATGCAATGATTCTCGCGGCAGCTCTGTTAGAGGAAGCAGGTGTAAAGAACAAACTTTACGGTCTCAGCGCTGAAGAATTTATGAAAGATCCCGTTCATTTATTAACTGACGAAATACTAGGAATGGCATTAGCTGAATACATCGCTGGAACAAAGGGATTATTCGAATACGTTAGATACGACACGAATAAACCGGGGATCATTAGAGAACTCGGCCCATTTCTTGACGACATCGTTGCATCGCTAATCGGCAGCATTATGTCAAAAATCTATTCAAAACTATTGGAGGAAAATATATGAGTGCGTTAAGAGCTGTTAAGACTCTATTTTCTCTGTTCACAGTCTTACCAGTAAACGCTGATAGCAATGATGTATATGAATTATCTAGGAAATTTTGGTTGCTACCTTTAATAGGTGCATTCTTCGGTTTCATCGCAGGCAGTATGCTCTTGATATTAAATAATGTCTTCCCACCGCTCGTATCATCAACAATTGTACTTGCAACATTACATGGAACAAATAGATTTTTGCACATAGATGGGCTTATAGATTTTGGAGATGGCGTAATTACCGTGGGTTCAAAGGACGATAAAATAAGAGCAATGAAAGACGTTAGAGCTGGAACCGGAGGAATAATACATGCGATTCTTTTCACCCTACTGGTGGTTACATCTCTATCTTCGCTACCTTTTTACTTGCTGTTCTTAGCGCCGTTTGCTGCGGAAGTCTTGTCGAGAAACTCGATGGTGACTTGCGCAGCAATTGGTAAGCCTAGGGATGAAGGTATTGGAAGTATATTTGTCAAAAATACGAAATATAAAAGTCTAATACTATCTACAATTCTATCTACGGCTTTAATATATACAGCAGGATACTTAACTGGAATATTCGATATTTTCAGTAATGTAGAATTTGTAATAATATTTCTTCTACTAATATTCAGTAGTTGTCTAGCAGGGATCGTTATGGCGGAAATAGCCATGAAAAATTTTGAGTGTGTTACTGGTGACGTGTTAGGAGCAACAAATGAAATAGCAAGGTCAGTTATATTGTTGGTAATTCTCGTGGTGGTAGAATGCCTAAAGTTGACGCAATTATAACGGCAGGTGGAAAAGGCACAAGACTAAAGGAACTATGTACGGAGAAGCCGCTTGTTAAAATATTTGGAATCCCCCTGATAGAGTATGTTCTCAACGCAGTATCGGAATCTCGACTCATAAGAGAAATATTTGTATCTGTTAGTCCATTTACTCCAAAAACGAAGGAATACGTTGAAAAGAAAGGATTTAAAGTTATTAAAACGCCAGGGCTTGGATACGTTGAGGACCTAAAATATTCAATGAACTACCTTTCATCGCCTCATGTATTTGTATGTCCAGCAGATATGCCGTTGCTCAGAGGTGAATCAATTGACATGGTAATAAAAACTTATTTTAAATGGGGAAGATCTTCTCTGGTTGTTGGAGTACCATTTTATGTTACTGAATCATTAGGTATAACCTCAACGTTTAAGATCACAGTAGATGGTCAGATCGTAGTACCTCGTGGAGTTAGCGTTGTTAATAGAAATGAAATGTTAAATAAAGATCATCTTGATGAGAAATATCTGATTACAGAAACCTTGGACTTTGCTGTAAACGTGAACACTATTAATGACCTGAAGGTAGCTAGAAAAATATTAAGTAAACGGTTTCAATGCTTAAGAGAAAGAAGGCGTTCATAGTTTTTCTCTATATCACTAAGTATAGTCTTACACGTAATATTACCCTTCGATTTCAAAATAGAAGCAATAGTTGCGCCACCAGCGCCAACACCTTCCTTTACAGCACCCTTTTCGTACATCTGTAACCCATCGTATTTTGAATAGCTAAAGTTTAAATTTGCAGCTAATACAGGAACCCTTGCAATCTGAGACACCAAATATATAAGATCTGAAGTATTATCGTCAATTATCCACCTGGTAGTACCTATAACAACATTTTCTAAAACATTTGAATTTTTCCCTTTTACTATAGCCAAGACAGCGGCCATTTGCGTTCCCCCTGCCATAACCACAGGTATTCTTTTTGCTGCTCCCACTATAAGCCCTGCAAATGCTACCATCATCGGGTCTCCAACAGCTGAAGCCGCAACTAACGGGTCTTTTTTCAACCTTTCTGGGTCAACGTTTGTAGAAGCCAAACCTTCCTTTACAACTCGAAGTTTCAAATCATGCGGATTATTCGGCATACTGCTACTAACCTTTCCCTCGGCATCTATTCCCATAGCGAGAAGAACGCCCAGTGCAGTTGTTGTTCCTCCAGGAATGCTTTCACCTATTACTAAGTAATCAGATATCTTTGCAAAACTTTCACCTAAAAGAGCTGATCTTTGAAATATTTTTTCTGAATCTTTAACTGCTCGTCCAGTTCTTATGTCATTTCCTGGACTACCTTCAACTTCTATAAAGGGTATGTGCGGCTTAACTTTGACACCTGCATTTACAACAAATACTGGTATATCTGCAACCCGCACTGCTGACATTGTAATTAATGCGGGGGTTGGTATTCCTTCGGGGGTGACGGGTACTCCCTTTATGCACTTACATCTTCCGTAAAATAGTAATTCTACGTCTGCGGCAGGTGTGTAGTCGGTTAACTCAGGATATTTTCCTGCTGCAGATATCCTTGGAATTTTAGCTGTTTCTGTGTTACCTATCACGCAGATAAATGTTGGATTTAGTCCCCACACTTTTTCTATGAATTGCTTTGCTTTCTCTTCTTCAAAACATATCAATATATCGTTAGGTGTTCTTATCGGCATTTTTCTTCACCACAAGCTTTATTATGAATAGTTTGAATAATTTATTCAATAACGTAGGATAACTTATCCTATAATATATTAATATTTCCTCGGTGAACATTAATGACAATTACTTCAATAATTCAGCAAATAACTGACATTCTCGAAAAAAACATCATAGAAAAACCAGCAGATGCTATTCTT
Organism: Candidatus Odinarchaeota archaeon; assembly: GCA_021158895.1. Taxonomy (GTDB): domain Archaea; phylum Asgardarchaeota; class Baldrarchaeia; order Baldrarchaeales; family DXJG01; genus DXJG01. Next base: position 18,768 of record JAGGSW010000126.1, read on the forward strand.
TTTTCTGGAGGCATTGATACCTCTGTTCTTGCGGCACTAACATGTAGGTATTCAAAAATTCCACTTGTTACGGTCGTGTTTAAGGAAGCGTTTTCTTCCGATTTACAGTTTTCCACAATAGTGGCTAAACATCTTGGAGCCGAGCAGCACATAAAATATTTCGATGTAGACGAGGCAATTCAAGCAGCATACAAAGTAATTGAAATATTAAAAGTGTTCGATCCCGTGGAAATCAGAAATAGTATACCAATATATATAGGACTAGAATTTTGTAGGAAGATGGGATACCATGTAGTAATGACTGGAGACGGAGGCGATGAGCTTTTTGCAGGATATTCCTTCTTACTCGAGAAACCATTAAGGGAAATTGACGAATGGATAAAAAATGTCGTTAAAACGTGGAGCTTTTCTTCAAGTAAGTTAGCTAAAAGCCTTAAAATAACCGTAAGACAACCATATACCAGTGAAGACGTGGTAAAGTTGGCACTACGCATTCCTATTCAATATAAAGTTGTTAAGAAAGATAACAAAGTAATTGGGAAATATATCCTGAGAAAAATCGCAGAGAAATATCTTCCCGAAAAAGTCGCTTGGCGATCCAAAGATCCCATAGAAGTAGGAAGCGGCGCAAGCGCTCTTAATACGATATTTGCTCAAATGATGTCTGATAAAGAGTTTAATGAGTTGTCTAGGGAAGTTAAACTACGAGATAAAGAGCAAGCATTCTACTTTAAAATATTCAAAACCATTGGTTGTAAAATCCCTAAAGCCAAAAATGCATCAAATGCCTGTAAATACTGTGGAGCGGAAGTTTCAAACAAGTTTTGCAGAATATGTGGTGCTTATCCTGCCGTCTAAAGGAGGTATGATATTGAATGTAGTGGTTTTCTTTTCTGGAGGAAAGGAATCTGTATTTTCCCTCATGAAAAGTTTGGAAAAAGGTTTTAACATAAAATGTTTACTTCACGTCATTTACGAGTTTCCAAGGCCATCTCCTCACACAGAAAATGCTCATATAGTAAGAATTATGTCAAATATTTTAAATATCCCGGTGTCCTTTTTAAAAACCAAAAAGGGACAGGAAAAGAATATTTTAAAAAATTATTTTTCCTCTCTGGAAATTGATGCCGTTGTTGCAGGAGATCTATATATTGAGGAACATAGACGGTGGTTAAGCGATATTTGCAATGAGGTAAATATTAAACTTATAGAGCCGCTTTGGGTTGGAGACGCGAACAAGTCGAGAGAAATACTCTTTGAAGAAGTATCTTCAGGTATTAAAACTTTTATTTGCGGGGTCGATCTGCGCTACTTAGATGAAAAATGGCTAGGATTTGAACTTAACGCTGATACTGTGCATTTATTTTTATCAGAAATCGATAAAAACATCGATCCATGCGGTGAGATGGGTGAATATCATACCTTAGTTTTTGATTGCCCACTTTTCGATCGAAAAATAGAGATCAAAGATTATGAGATTAAAAGGACCGAAAACTTTGCATACACGGTTATAAAAGATTTTAGTCTTAAAAAGAAGTAAGTATCATCTGCATATTTTAGAATTAAAAGCTATCTAAGATTACTTTCACTAGTTTCTTAAGAGGAACATAGTTTTCACTAGTTTCACAAAATCTAATTCTGGGATTTAACTGGTCAATAATGTTGGATGCTGCAAACGGAACTTTAACATCTAAATGTCTACCAGTTATAGATGATGTACCGTGATCAACTATTACAGCTACTTTACAGCCTTCCATAAGTTTGATGTTTTCCATTAGCACCTTATCAATTTCTTTTAGCAACGAAATTTTCAGCTTCGGGGACTTTTTGTGACTAGCTTCATCAATCTCTTCGATGTGTAAAAGGACATTGGAAAATTTAAGGTGTAAAAAAGCTTTATGAAACCTCTCACCTAAATTGAAAACTCTAACTTTTCCAAGTTTAAGGAATGCGCCAACACCTAGCACCGAAGGGCTTTTTGAAACTACTACTATTGGGTGAATTTCCGGTCTAATATGACTATGAATTTCAACAGTTTTCAACGATCCACCACCCCAAGGAAAAACTATCAGCCCACCGGTTTCGGAAGCTATTTTCCTAATAAAGTTTTCAAACTCTCCTAAATCTATGGTTTCAATGCTTGCTGACGAAGGCGGAGATGGAAGTTTCAAAGCAGAAGAAGACTCTACCGTAATAACGCCTCTCCCCCCACCATAAAAGTAAACCCTAGGATTAAGATCCCCTAATAAGCCTAAATAATCCATCACAACATTCTGTAGCCTTATTTCTTCTTCCCGGGAAAGCCTGTAAACCCACTTAATCGTATTGTCCTTGATTATTGCTGGACTAAGCCTATACGCCACTTGGTTTGAACCTAAGGGGACACCGAGCCCAAGAGCCTCAATAACCCCCCGGGGAACAACAATATTACTACCCGTAAGAAATTCTAAAAGAAATAAATGAGTATACTCTCTGGGATCCGTACACCCATATATTCCACTTGAAGCTAGACTATCAATAAATGGCTTCTCAAGAACTTCAAGAGGAGTTTTATACCCTAATTCAGGAATTTTATCGTCAACAGCCCCGTCAAAGAGCATAATTAAAGTATTCATGCAATCACCCGTCAAATATTCATTACCTTTTGAACTCATTTTTAACAGTAAAACGCAACTTAATAAAAAGATAATATCAAGGATGCTTTAAAACGCCTAAAACTACCATAGTTCCCAAAACATTCTAGACACTCAAACAAGTGAATAGTTTGTCTCACATTTGTTACAACTATTATACTTACACTTAAACTCCGCTAACCATGCCCTGAAAGCAACGAGTCTTTCATAGTTCAAAAGAAGATCGATGCATGCCTTTCCATAGCAGTGACAAAAAATTTTATGTTTTCGATCTACGAATATTTGGTTTTCTTGGCAAACCTGCATTGTTTCTGTAGCTTAGGGGGTCCTGATTTTCACAGTATTTGGAATACGTGGACTCTCTTCTCCACTCTTCACATAGTAGAATAATTCACCTCTTGGAGCTTCCACTTTTACCAACAGCTTCTTTACTGGGTTCAGGTTCTCCAACCCCGACCTGTGTACGTCTAGTTTTCACTCAATATTTTAAACCTCTAATACATATATCTATATAGTATAATTA
>JAGGSW010000172.1 GCA_021158895.1 Candidatus Odinarchaeota archaeon
ATTTATATGTGATCTTGTATGGTGAAAGAAACTTCACCAAAACCCTGAATATTTGTTTTTACATCAATTCTATGAACTCCCGCTGGTAACTTTGTTCCGCTAACAAAATTATCATCCCATCGTTTTTATTAAAAGCTAAAGGATTTAAAAGCGATATGCCACCTGACTTAACCTCTTTATCTCCGATACGAATAAAAGTTAGATTCGTATTCATTATTATTCCATCTACCTTACAATTCTATTGGAGCTACGATCACGGTATCCGTTAAATTATTGTAAAACAAAAGTTCAAAACCATTTTTAGCGTTCCTTAACACGCAATGCATATAGAAATTACATGAGAGAATTCCGAGAATAAATCTGATAGCCGGAATTATTAAGCGAATACGTAGCGAGCGAAAACATTTCACCACAAAATTTAAAAATATTCTTGTAATATTCAAACCAAAGACTCGAATATTGTGGTAAGATGTGCATGGATTGCGGTGAACATCGGGTGTATGGTAAAAACTTTGAGAATTTTAGGCGGGTAGTTAGGGCACTTCACTGTCCGACGAGATGGCTTATCATAAATTGCCTAAAGAATGGAACAAAAAGCACGAAAGAGATTTTGGAGTGCTTGCTTGAGAAAGATGAAACCGTAACTTCTTCAGGATTATACTACCACTTATCGGAACTGAAAAATGCTGGAATAGTGGAGGTTGCGGGTTATATCGAGCAGAAAGGTGCGCCTCAAAAACTTTGGAAGTTGAAGGTTAAAAAAATTGTTATTTCGCTGGTGGAAGAATGATTGCGATAGAAGCTGAAGGGCTTAAGAAAAGGTTTGGCAATGTTGAAGCTCTGAAAGGTGTATCATTTAAGGTAAAAAGAGGGGAGACTTTCGGTTTCCTTGGTCCTAACGGAGCTGGTAAAACTACTACTGTTAGAATTTTAACGGGCATATTAAAGCCAGACTCTGGGAAAGCGAGAATAAATGGCTACGATGTTGTTGAGGAGACTCTAAAGGCAAAACAATCAATTGGGGTTTTACCTGAAGTATCAAACGCGTATCCAGATTTAACAGCCTGGCAGAATCTGATGCTTGTTGCAAGTCTTTACGGTATGAGAAAGAATGAAGCAGAAAAAAGAACTGTAAAACTTCTGAAAGAGTTTGGAATCTACAAGAGGAAAGACAGCAAAGTCAAGGGATTCTCCAAGGGAATGAAACAGAGGTTGATGTTCTGCATGGCACTGATAAGCGATCCAGAAGTAGTTTTTCTGGATGAACCAACGAGTGGCTTGGATGTAATGAGTGCAAGGATGATCAGAGAGAAGGTGCTTGAACTTGCGAGTGACGGAAAAACAGTATTTCTCACATCGCACAATATGGAAGAAATAAACATGCTTTGCGACAGAATTGCATTAATAGATAGGGGTAAGATAGTAACGATCGACACACCAGAAAGAATTAAGGCTAAAGTTGGCGGAAATGTTGCGGTCGAAGTTAGCTTTGATAAACCAGTGAGATTACCAAGGAGATTGAATGCAAAAAAGCTGGGAGATAAATACATAATATATACCACTGCTGTCCATGAAACGATCTGTGAGATTGTAGATTATGCAAAGAAGAACAATGTAAAGATCGTTTCGATCGATACGAGAACACCTACACTTGAGGATGCCTTTATCTCTCTTTTGGAGGGAACCAAATGAAGAGCTTGATGAAGAGTTTGGCGATTGCAAAGAAAGACGTTTTAATGTATTACACCAAAGGACCTGTTGTGATATTTGGAATTCTGCTGCCATTATTCCTGTTCTTGGCGTTTTCTGTAGGAAGATCGTTGCCGTTGAACTTTTTAATTGCTGGTCTCATTTCAATGACAGTATTCTTTGCATCAACATCGGTATCGCCAGCAATTGCTCCATGGGAAGGACAGATGAGGACATTGGAAAGGCTCATTTCCTGCCCGATAGATGAAAAAACAATAATTCTTGGAGATATCATTGCATCTATGACTTTTGGAGTATCCATATCTGCTGTTCCCATATTAATAGGAGTGGTTATTGGACTAATACCATCGAACCCAGTAGTACTGCTACTGGGAATAATAGCCTCGGCCTTCTGCTTTTCATGCTTAGGGCTACTTTTTTCTGCTTATCCAACGAACCTCCCTTCAACAGTGATGATGATATCTTCACTCATAAGATTTCCTCTTATATTCATAAGTGGGATATTCATTCCCATTTCAGAGATGCCAGAGTGGAGCAGGATTTTGGCATACCTTTCGCCTCTTACTTATTTCACAGACATTGCGAGATATTCCTTCGATTTAATGCCAGCTTTTCCAATTTATGTGGATCTTCTCGTAATCACTGCTTTTTCCGCACTTTTTCTTGCACTTGCAGTGGAACTACATAAAAAAGCCATATACAAGAGAATTTAAAAGTCAGCTTTGTTCGAAAAGGTGTTGCACCCATTATAATCACTTACTGCTGGAATCGCTGTAAGAAAGCTCCTAATTCGTAAGATTGGCCCAAGATTTCTCGCGATCTCAACTTGTGGAATGCTTATCATGGTTTTATTGTTATCTCAGTTCGTTGCTCTGGATTTGTCAGGAAGTTCTGGCATAGCTGTTGCATCGATAACGCGTGATGATGGCACCCTATTCGAGATTGCTTTTATACTCTGGGAGGGGTGATACGATAATTAAGATGCTGATCCTGGGATACATTCCTGAGCCTCGTAAGATGCTTCTCGAATAATCCCACTTAAACCTTCTTACATTGCTCCTTTAGCAACTCTAACAACAGCCTTTAAAAAATCGAAGTCTACCTTCTTTTCGCTTTTAAAACAAACCTATAATTTCCTTCACCATGGCTAGTTCCAGAAACTCATGTATGTCGTAGTTTGCATTGTCATTTTTCATTTTTCAGCTGCTTTACCAAGTTCTTCGGCTAATTTATCAAAGCCCACAAAACAACCTCCTAAGTCATTAATTGTCTTTTGGGTTGTTATCAATTATTTTCTTGGCTTAATCTTGGTGAAAATTGTTTGTTTCTCAATCTTCTTCATCTTTTAAGATATATGACTTCCGATTTACGTTTCTAATTTGGAGATGGAAGTTTTGAACCTTAATGCTTATATGGACTCGAGGTCGAAAGATTAATATTCGTTATATTATACATTACAACAGTATATCAACAGAGAGAAACTGCATTAATAGCCTTTAGCTTTAAAACGTAGGGATATCCATGAACGTAGAGAAAGGTGCCGAAAAAATCAACCCAAACGATATAGAAAACCTTTCAGAGACAAAAAACTGCATTTTAAAGGATTTATACATTCTTCTCGAGACAGGTGAATGTTTAGTTCCGTGTGTTAGCTTAAAAGACGTAAATCCAGAACTGTTCTCAGCTCTTCTTTCCGCGATCTTAAAATTCTCAAAGGAAATTAAAGGAGATGAAGTTTCAGGCTTCACCTTTAAAAGCGAAAAAATATGCTGTATAAAGAAAGACGGTATAATAACTGCCACCAGATGCAGCAAACATTTACCAGACAACATTATACACGCTATACTTGATTCTATACTAAGAATATTTCTCACAGAATATGGAGCTTACATACCTTCATGGACAGGTAACTTAGACATATTCAACGAACTAAAAGAAGATCTAAAAAAGATACTAACCTCCTGTGACATAAGGAAGCTGCTTGAAACCTATAGAAATATTGTCAATGCCAACGAAATCCTAGTAATTGAATATTCAAACGGCAACTGCATATACGAGACAAAACAAAGTGATGTAGACGCAAAACAGCGCAAAAGCCTTCTTTCTATGATGTACTCTATCGCCAAAAAACTATGTGAATGCTTCAAAGTCGACAGTGTAGAGTTAATTGTTACGCGAGGAAAAAACAAGTGGATATGTATGAGTATATTCGATAAATATATTCTACTCTCAGCTTTTTCGCACAAACTAAGCAAAAAATCAAGTTATATCGTTAATTTAACCGATTTAGTTTTAAAACTACTTGTGTTAATGATGGTAAACCAGTCAGGAGGGAGCTAGATGAGCTTAAAAAGAAAAATGATAGATTTCATGATGCCAAAAGAATTTTTAGAAATTTCAGGTCTCATGCACAGCTGTGTTTTCTCTCTACAGAAATCTGTTACAGAACTTTTGGGAAAAGCAGCTTTAAAGGATTTCATTATACCTCGTGTCATAGAAAGCGTTAGCAGAGTATCTGGATTCGAAGAAGCATTAAAAGAATCGAATAATATAGAAGAAGTATTCGACAAGTTTGCAAAACTACTTAAAAAATCTCTTATTGTTACGGATGTGAAACTGGAAATAAATGACGGCGAGTTTACAATCAAACTTGAAAATTGCCTGTTAGCCAAGAGATCACACGCAATTGCAGGTAACGAAGGTATTTGCCCTATGGCTATGAGCGTTGCTGCCATGATTCAGAAAATCTTGAATAAACCGATTGAAATAGTGTCATCATCCCTACTTCCAAACGGAAGTGTAACAAAAATAAAAGTTTTAGAAGATTAAACATAAGCTACTCAGATAATTGGTATTAAAGACATCTAAACGTCTTTCTTCACAAAATCTCTAAAGTCTCCGAGAACCGCAGATGGCGGAGGTAAATCTATCATCGTAAGAAGACCCGGTTGCGCTTTAAGAACCCGTGGAACCATATTAACAATCATTGCAACAGTTGCTATGTCGCCGGGTATACCTAAACTATTTCTCCAGTGTAGATTTGGATTGCCTTCTATTATGATTTCTTCATAATCTTCAGCTCCCACAGCAGCTACAAGTTCCACTCTTATAACTTCTTTTCCATTCATATAGCCTATTCCAAATCCACGTACTCCAGCTACTTCTCCAAGCTTAACCTTAAAGTATTGGGTCTCTAAATCTTTTTCTGCAATCACTGGTTCTTGAATTTCCTCGACCTTGTCGATTTTCCACCCTAAAGCCTTAGCAACTAACATTATTGACTCAGCATAACCTACGTGAGCAGAAATTTCCCCGGCATCAAGTTTACGTTTAAATTCCTCTGGACTAAAACCTAAACCAATTTTCTTTTGGAAAGGATATCTACGTTTCGCAGCGTCAAGAGATCTCACTGCTCTTATTTTTTCAACAGTTTCACAAACACCAGTTAAAGTAGCGACTAAGGTATCATATATGAAACCGGGATTCACGCCGCTTCCCAGCACCGTCACACCGTGTTCCTTAGCTAATTTATCTAACTTTTCACTAAGCTCTGGATATCTATAGTATGGGTAAGCCAAGGTTTCACATGTAGATATAACGTTAGACCCAGCTTCAACAATTTCAACTATTTGAGGATACACTTTATCCAAAAAGGAGCCAGTAGCATGCAAAGTTACATCTGGCTTACTTTTAGACAAGACTTCCGAAGCATCACTTGACACAACAACACCAAGCTTTTCCCCTAAACCCAAAATGTCTCCAAGATCCCTGCCAACTTTCTCAGGAGAAACATCTATGGCTCCAACAATCTCAATACCCTTTTTCCCAAGTATAAATTTAGCTATGTTCGTCCCTATAGCTCCAACACCATAAATTGCAACACGCACATTATCCATAAAATCCCTCCCACATTAATAACACTCCGTATTAAGACAAACCTATCCAATTTAAACTAATATGTTAAAATAAAATATAAATTCAAGATGCACATCTCTTAAATCGTCACAACACATTAAAGCTAAATCAACAACACACAGCGCTAAAACAAAAACAGAACCGCAGTATATATAGTTTTCGTCAAAAATAGTTATAAAAGTTCTGAGGAAGGGTGAGGATTCATGTGGGACAGGGATAAAATCAAGCTTTGGTCGTCGGAAGTAGTTGCTTTAACAAGTGTGGTTCCATGGTTTCTCACACAGCATTTAGAAGCAGATATTCATGTGGTTCATGTTGATGGTTGGGGGGCATATTAGTGATACGCTGGTTGTTCGAGGATTTTCATGTGGTCTACTGCTTTTTCTTGCTATCGCTCTTATACCTGCGTTCTACGACAACTTGAAGAACGGTTACAGTAAGCCAAATATTAAAAGCGTTTTCTACATACTACTGTTTTGTTTCCCCATAGTTGTTTCTGGCTGTGACAGTTCTACTAATGTAATTTTATTTTTCTTAGACTTCTTTGGAACGGTGTTTAGTGAGTTGACGAATCCGAAAACTGTGAGAATTTCAATTGGGTCAGCCCACTTCACACTACTAGCCCAGTTCATTCTTTGTATAGTCGCATGTGTAGTATCTTTCTTCACAAAGGAACATGGATAACTCTTTAATGACTTGCATGTGTTTAAGTTACTAGAAGGGATGGTACTCTCTCAAAAAAGTCTCACAATCCAATCAATCGGATGACTGTATTCTTTAAAAGTCTATGTTACTGGTGGTAAGTATGGATGGTTACAGAATTAGTCTGTGGTCTCCGGAAATTTTTGCGGTTCTAAGCATGGTTCCATGTTTTCTTATAACCTATTTCTCAGAAAATTCCAAGCATCAACTCATAGTCATGTTCAACGATGTCCTTGCGGCATCCTATTGTTAGCGATACAACGTATGGGGGCCATTCTACTTTAGGTATACCATACTCCTCGCCGAGAAGATCAATAAAGAAAGTGAGTATATCACCTTCATAAATACATGCGTGAAGAACAGATATATTGTTGAGTAAAAGTTGTCTTAAGAACTCCATTGCTCCCTTAGCCTCTTCAAAACCATAAGTTACATGTTTAAACTCTTCTGGACGCTTATAAATTTTCAAATCAACTTCGGTAATTATTCCGAAAGCTCCGAGGGAACCTATAAAGAGGCCAGTAATGTCGGGTCCAAAAGCATATCTCAAATAATGTCTAGGCGAATTGGGATTTGCCATGCTACCAGTAGTAATTACTTCACCCGTAGGTAAAACAACCTTTAAACCCAAGATCTGCTCGCCAATACAACCGTAAAGAGCTGAACCAGGTCCTGCACCATTTACCGCAACATTTCCAGCTATAGTGGCTGAGAGAGAACTTTTAGGATAAATGGGAAACCACAAACCTTTATTCCTTAAAGCTTTATCCAATTTCCCAAAGGTTACACCAGCTTCCACCGTAACTGACAAATTTTCTTCACTAATATCCAATATTTTATCCATTCTAGTCAAATCTAAGATTATACCTCCTCTTCTTGCCAATGCTTCTGCCTGAAGCCCCGTTCCTCCACCCCGAGGAACGATCGGAACCCTATATTCATTTGCTATTTTAACGATCTCAGCAATTTCCTCAGTACTACTAGGTCTTACAACAAGATCAGGCCATATATGAAGCAAAACCTATAGAAGCAGTTACACTATAAGCAAGAAGCACGTCTAAACTATCAGAAACATACTCGTCTCCAACAATATTCCTTATCTTTTCAGCTACTTCCTTAATTTTATCTTTTCTAGACAATTAAAGCCCTCCACGAACCTAAAATTTAACAATCGTTAGAATGTCTGTTTAGTCAAATTCGTTGGAAAAAGATGTATTTAAAATTTTATTTCAGCCCTTTCCCATAAATTTAACTCTAACTATGAAAGAACAAAGCCTTATCTTAAAGCGCTGGAAATTTTTGGAGAAGAAGGTATTCAATGTGATTTTAAGTTTAAATTTATTATTTTATCTTTTATCTAAACAAAATTGTTTATTTCAAAATTAGTCCAATGTAACTCATGTCTCTTTGCCATATTCCCAAACATATACACGACTGCAGGGTAAAGCAATATCCAAGGTATCATCTGAAATAGATTGGATAGCATAAGATCAGCATAGAAGCTTTTCGGCACTACCCCACTTAGTATGACAGTTGTGCTCCAATGAAGGTTATACCAAAGAAAGTAAACTATAAAAACTGAGAAAAGAAAGTTACACCAAGACTTCTTCGTTTTTAAACTAGTGTCCTGTCCATACGTCTTCCAAAAAACCCAACCGCATACCAAATTAGCAATGGATCCTAAAATTCCCAGTATACCAAGAGACAAGCTAATTAAAACGCTTCCTAAAAACACGCCCAAAATTCCTGGAACACCAAAAACAACTGGAAAAATAAAATACATAATCCAAGTAAAGATATCAGTACCTGCTGTACCAGGCCCCCAAAGAAAAGAAATCACAAAAGAATAAACGATACGAAAAATCCACACCATGAATGTAGTGAAAAATATAATCAAGACCGTCCTTAAATTCAATTCGAATTTCCTTCTCACTAGCGTAAGTTTGGGTTTTAACCTTATATCCACGCCGGCAACAAACAATATTGCAAAAATGCAGCTAAGTATAATAGACGGTATTCCTAAAGCATAAAATATTACAGCTGAATGCTTATCAAACCATATTAGGAAAACATAAACTAAATTAGCAAAAAACTTCCAAGCAACGTATTCAATTAACCCCACTTCCATCCCGCCTCTAAGCATACTTAGAGAACTACATCGCACATATTTTAAGAGTTATTGTATAAAAATATGTCGTTTGGTTAAACTGGGTTCTTAAGTTTTTTGATAAATGTTGTCAGTGGATGCATGTCGCTCTTTATTTTTATTCCTTCAAATTTTAATCCGTAGCTTGTTAGAGCTTCTATGGCAGCACATGCGGGAAATATGTAAGGAGCATATCTAATGGGTCCATATATGATGAAGTTTGCTCCAGCCAGTTGAATCGCAGTTACTATAGCTGTATGAAAGGTTCTAAAAGAACCGCGTTTAAAAGGCCAATTTTTACGCGATATAAAAGATGCGTTACATGGGGCACATCCACATGGTAAACCTAGTTTGCTCTTAACCTTATTTATAGCTTTTATTGCAAGGGATGTAGTTAGGAAGTCTAAGATAGGTGTATCTATTAGAGGCTTTGTGATCCCAGCGTTTGTAACAGCTGGGAGTAAAGTTTCTTCAAGTATTTTTAATGTGCCATTTGGAAATGGATTTGAAGTATTTAAGGCAAGTAAAACAGCCGCGTTAATCCCAAGTTCCTTTATTCTTTTAAGTTCTTCCTCATTTATGCGTGGACCTAAAGAATTGTATATAATTCTGTCTTTCTCCCCTACTTCTATAGCGAACTTACATCCTTCAATCATTGTGTTAAAATTTGGAGAATCAACTAAAATGGGGGCATCAGTTATCTCAAATATAAAGGATAGATAGTTTTTCATAGCTTCTGGTGTTTCAGCAATAACGTCAACAGCGTGAGGGCAACCCGTTTCGCTGGAATATTTCTCCTGTTTTTCAACTAACTTTTTAGCTTTAGCTTTGTCAAATACTCCTTTTTTAAAGTCAAAAACTATTTTGTGGCCTTTAAAAAATATGCTTCCAATCAATACAGGTGGATATTCTCCAGGTTGGCCTCCAAACTTTACTCCACCTATTTCATAGACCTTCTGTTCAACTGGAAACTTTTGAATCAAAGTTCTTCCTCCGCTATCTGTCTCGCCGCTTTGACCATGAGTTTTAGTTTTTCTTTTGCAACTTCTCTATCCAATATTCTCAGCCCGCAGTCAGGGTGGACAACTATGTTTTCTATTCCAAGTTTCACTACGGCTTTTCTTAATATTCTTAGGATGTGTTCAAAGTCTTCAACCCTGTTTACATCGGTTCTAACACATCCGACCCCAAGTTTTTTACCATGGTCTTCAAGTCTTGCCCTTGACACTACTTCAAAGTTTTCGGGGTAAGCTGCAAAAGCATGGCTTAAAATACTCACTCCCTCAAAATCCAGAAGAGTATTAAAAATTTTCTTTATGTTTCCACATACATGTAAAGCAACTGGAACCTTGACGCTTAAAGCTATTCTCTCAACAGCTTTCTTAGCTATATCCGTGGGGAAAGGAGTAACCGAATACATAGGTTCATCTATTTGTATAGCATCCACACCGGCTTTTTCAAGTCTTTCAGCCTCTACAGCAAGTGCTTCAGCAACATCCATGTACAATTTTTCATCTCTATAACCAGAGTAAGGAGAAGTTTTCCCAATTGACGTTGAAAAGACAAGGGTTATAGGTCCAGTTAATATACCTTTAACCTTGGCTCTTTCTCCCACGTAGCTTTTAACCCATTTTATATCATTGATCAGAAACTGTTCTTCTGAGGGTAGTATTCTGTTAATAATGTAGCTTTTTTCACCTTTGACTTCAAAGCCAGGCAGATGCAGCGTGAAATATCTTATCATGTCGTACCTTGTTTGCCCATCGGAAATAAGATCGACACCAGCTTCGAGTTGATCGTCCACAGCAATTTTGATAGCGTGTAAAAAAGGATCTACGTCTCCTTTTTTCGGTTTTGCGGGATAACTTCCTATGACAGTTGTAGGAAGTTTCACCTAGCTAACCTCCTCCTTTAACCTCTTAACAAGTTTTACCGTAAGATTAACATTTTTGCAAATAATATGTACACCATTAAAGCCGAGTTCTTTCGCCTTAAAAGCAATATTCAAAGCTTCTTTAACCCCCATATCAGTATCTTTTCTCTTTTGCCTAAAATATGCAATTGTTTGAGGAGGAATTTCAAAACTTGAAAAAGATGTTAAGAAACATATTTGCTCCCACGACGTGATCGGGTAAATACTTACGATGACTGGAATTGGGATTTTACCTACATTATCCTTAAATTCTACTAGTAAATTCGGATCAAAAACAATTTGGGTAAAGGCGTATTCTGCGCCTGCATCAATCTTCATGAAAAATCTTTCTACTTCTTCTTCTAAGTTCCTACTAGATAAATTAACCACGGCGCCTACGTGCAGTTTTAATCTCTCTCCTATCCCCAATTTATTCGAAATATTTTCTTGGGTAATCATATTTTTAATCATTTTTATAGCCTGAATAGAATTTACATCAAAAACATTTTTAATCCCATCGCTTTTCGAAAGTGAGTCACCTGTTACAACAACTATATTGCGAATATCCAGTAATTCAGCCCCCAAAACCTCTGATTGAATAGCAAGCCTATTTTTATCTCTGCAGCAAATGGTCATAACAACATCTACACCGTTTTCTCTCCGAATCTTGTCACATAAGGCTAATGGATGAGGAAAAACTTTTGCAAAAGGATTATCTGGAACAACAAAAGCATCAAAAAACCTCTTAACTTTCCCAATATTCTTTAAAATACTTCTAATAGTAAAACCCTTTAAACATCCAACCTCAAACGTAAAAACGAAGCGGTCTTTCATAATTTTCTCAAAAAACTTCAAGTAAATACCATTAGAACTATCAGTATTTTTCGAATATACCACCTTTAAACCTCATATCCCAACTAACTTGACTGAACTAATAACTGCAATAGTACTTGAAATTTTGAGGTATTTAAAACTTAATCAGCAATAAATCTGAGACCCTAAACAAACCCCAGTCTTACCAAAGAAATTTATACTTTAACAACCTATTTTTTTCAACTTATTTGTTCCAATTGGTTGGGAGGTGGCTAATATACCAGTTATTAAAGGTAAAGGTTTTGAAGCAGAAGCCGTTATTGAAGCTGCAAAACTTATGGTAAATAGTGCTAGAACTGCACCCAAATCAGCTGGAATAGACGACATAGAAATAGCACTAGTCTACGGAGCTGAAAAAGACGCACTAGTAGAGAAAATGCTCGAAATAGCTGAAGAAAAAAACGATATATTCTTTAAAAGAGATGCAGAAAGCGTAAAAAAGGCCCATGCAGTACTCCTAATAGGAGTTAATGGCGGAAACCCCCTATGGATAAATTGCGGTGCATGCGGCTTCGAAACATGTAAAGAATTCAAAAACGCCGAGAGAAAAGACTATGAACACTTTAAAGGACCAAACTGCATGTTCAAACTCTTAGACCTGGGAATAGCAATAGGATCAGCAGTAAAAACAGCAAGCCTACTAAACGTGGACAACAGAATAATGTTCAGAGCAGGAACCGCAGCAAGAAAACTAAAATACCTTGAAAGCGACGTAGTAATGGCAATACCACTAGCATCACTAGGAAAAAACCCATTCTTCGACAGAAAAGCACCAATATTCAAACCAACGAAACAATAGTGAACAATAAATTACATCACAATTTCAGTGTCAACTATCCGAACCCATGCAATCATTATTTAGTTTAAGTTTGCGTTTTCTTCTACCAGATATATTAACTCCGTAACTTTAAATTATACCATTAATTGGCCTGTGTATCTTGAAAACTCATATATTACTCTATTAAAGTAACTTCCTTTCCATTTTTAAGTTCTGACAAAAACTACACTGCCAGGTACATTACATTTCACATGGTCTCAGCTAATTCCAGTTTTGTTAAGAACCTCATAGCTAGGATAACAGCTGTAATCCAAGTTATCAAAGAAATCCATGCATAAAGAGAAAAAGTTCTAATGAGCCATGTACCTATTATGGCTCCTGTACCTCCTCCAATACCTCCGATGAGAGAGTTAATCTTTCGATTAGCTTTAAGACGGCTACCGCATTTAGGGCAAGTAATCGTACTCCAATTAGTTAATAGTACATATTTCCGGAATGGAATTAGATTACCACACACTGGACACTCAGCCAACTAAAATCACCCTTAAAATTTAACAACCTCTAGTGCTCCATTTATATTCAACTTAGCCGAAATAAAAGCATATCTAAAACTAAATCTAATCAAATTCCCAGTTAAGCCTTTTAGCCCCTACATTAGTTCATTTAAATTTAAAACTCTCAAAATAAGAAGGTTAGAGATAACTACAACAGACTAAAAACACCAATAAATGTATGTAAACAATCCGAAAAATATAAATATGCCATTCTTGGTCCTTAATCCTAGAACTAGAAAATACAAGTGGAGGGGGGGTTGGTGGTTGACCACGGTGGCTTTCCTACTTATACTAATGGTAACGCTAAGTAGTGGGGCAACCGTAGCAGATCCTGTATGGTCTATTCAACCAACTTGGTCAGGACCATATTTAACATACGATTATACACCACAGGAACTTGGGTTAAGTAATTATTCATCAAACGGGGCCACAGGATCATGGGGTGCAATAGGTTTAGCGATAAATATAGCTAAGTATAGTTATAATCCAGCAGGAGATGGTTGGAACCTTCTTGGATTAAATATTTCAGGGCATGCGGAAATTAGAGATGATTTACCAGTAACCAGTCAGGGAACTGGAAGTGTTTGGTATTCAGTAGAGCGAATAAGAATTGAGGTGTACAGAAAAAATTACATAACAAGTCAAGAACTTCAATTCCGTGGGTCATTGATGAGTGGGTATAATGTAGTACCATTATATTCTAATCCATCAGAGCAAGAAATGACTAAAAAAATCGAATCAATACTTGAATTCGTAACAGCTGTTGGTTTTTCGGCCTTAGCGCTTGCGATGGAAGCAGCTGGAATGCCAGTATATGCTTATAGTTTTACAGAAATCGCGCCAGACATAACTTTCTTCATAGGAAAAAATGTTGAAAACAGCGATTGGAGATTATATGTATATGGAAGTACAGAAGATCCGGCAATAGTTACCTTTATCGTGCCAAGAACTGAAAAACATATCCGAGTAGGCATAGGAAATACGTGGTTCCTATGGTGGATAAACCCCGGTTACAGCAGTTATTCCATCGAAATTAAGCTAATAGTTACCTTTGTTAAGCAACAATTACAAGCTAGGGTCGGAGTTGTTACAATTGGTAGAGAAGAAGTTTCGACTAGCTGTACCTTAAATTTATATAAACCTCTAGGCGGTGGGAGAAAAATAAAGTCTATTTCACCTGTAGAACTACAGGAGTCTTCATCAAATATTATAGGCTTATCAGCAAATCAAATAGAAAGCGCTGAGCTTCAAGTAGAAGCATTGGGGGTAGATGAATGAGATTTAAGAAAACTTTATTGGTCATTTCAATTTTTTTATTGTTTTTACCCTTAGTGCAATTTATTTTCTTATATCAAACATATTCTAGTTTTCCAAGTTTTCTTAAATTTGAAGGA
The DNA here is from genome assembly GCA_021158895.1 of Candidatus Odinarchaeota archaeon. Classification (GTDB taxonomy): domain Archaea; phylum Asgardarchaeota; class Baldrarchaeia; order Baldrarchaeales; family DXJG01; genus DXJG01. The sequence continues at coordinate 13,985 of JAGGSW010000172.1, forward strand.
ACTAGTCTACTTTACGGTCAAAGTTATTCGAGTCTTGTTAATTACACGATCGAAGGACCGGGTAAGCTTGTTTCTGGTGTTCAAGCAGTGTATGATTTGAGGATGTTGTTCTGGGGCTTTAAACCTAGACAGAATTTCACTAAAATAATCTTAAGAGAATTAAAATTGTTTTTTGTATATAATTACCGCATGTCTGAAAGCTTCGTTTTCTCTTTAAATAATTTTACAGTGATAGAGGGTGGCTGGTTGAACTTAACGCTCAAATTAACGTCTCTGCCGGTTGTCCCACATTTAAAAGAAATTTTAGGGCTAGACTCTTACTCCGGCAGCCTTTTAAAGTCGTTATCAACGGTTTTAAGCCCAGTAAAGGAAGTAACATGGGAATTCTGGCTCCAAGGATATGTAACGATAAATAATAAAACAATAATGTTTTCAGAACCACTTATTCATCAGAAAAACATTTTTACAGTTGTTCTTTTCGATTGGTCTCCCTTCATTTTATACCAACTTATAACATTATTAATAGTTTTATTGGAACTGTTCTGGAACTTATACAAAAAACCTCGAAGTTCAAAAAATGGAAATTTAAGAAGTAGGAGGAGTAGGTATGAGAATCTCAAAATTAGTAATCTGTATTTTTATTCTTTTCTTGTTCATACCTTTAATGCAGTTTGCTTTTTTGTATCAGATGTATATAGGTTTTCCTAGTTATCTGAAGTTTGAGGAATCTGGCCTTCTTTATTATGGTTATTCGAGTCTTGTTAATTATACCATTGAAGGACCGGGTAAGCTTGTTTCTGGTGTAAGAGTAACATATGAGATTAAGATGTGTTTTTGGAATTTTATGCCAAAGCCGAATTTGACAGAAATAATTTTAGAATACTTAACATTGATGATTAAATACACTTATGGGTTAGTAGAGGAAAGAATTTCTTAATGCTCTAAAACCAGTAAAAGAAGCGTACATGTGGATTTGTCTTTCCGGTTATTTTGTAGTGAATAACAAACTTCATCGGTTTTCGGTGCCGATAGCTACTGACTATCGTATGAAAATCATTTTGCTTGATTGGCTGTCCTTTTTCCTCTATCAAATTTTCACTATCACTGTTTTGTTATCTTATAAATTTTTAAAATGGTACCAAAAAATTTAGAAAGCATAACTAGACTTATAAACAGAAATCAAATTTTCCTTTATTAGAGATTTACCGCACTTTTTAGGTACCACGGCTTTGTGGATTATATCAATTTTTTACTTTTCGTATTACAAAGCTTGTGTTGCAGTAATTCTTTCGGATGTTGTTTGTGTTTGTCATTATGTAAAATTCTGCTTACGTTAAGCAAGCTTATTGAGTTTAAACTTGTCTAACCAAAATTTAAAATATACTACCTATATTCACTTAACTTAACAACTGCTATGAAGTTGTGATGTTAATTTGTGAGGGAGGACTGTTCTTGGAACATGAGGATTTAGTTGAATATGCAGTTGAAATGGGTGAAAAGCTTGGCGCTGATTATGTTGAAGCTAGGCTTCAAAAAACTTTAAGCAATGTTTTTCTGTTAAAAAACGGTGTACCAGAGGTATCTGGAATAGAATCTTCTTTTGGTATTGGTATAAGAGTTCTAGTTGATGGAGGCATGAGCTTCACAAGTCTAAATCGTTTTTCAAAGGAACTTGTAAAGGAAAAAGTTGAAGAAGCTGTAAAAATGGCAAAAACATCTTCAAAAACTAGAAAGAAACCTATTGTCCTTTCAGAGGAAAAAACCATAATGGGATCGTGGAGAACAATATTTAAACAAAATCCATTAGATATATCTCCTGAAGAAAAGTTAGAAGCACTTCTGGATGTTGATAAAAGTATTCTTGAAACAGGAAAACGCTTGAAAGCAATGGTTCCTGGCAGACTCATACAGTTAAGCGACACTTATATCTACAAGTACTATGTGAACAATGAAGGAACTAAGGTCAGGGGGGAAATTGTAGGGGTTTCAGGTTTTGCAGTAATAACTGTTGTCGAACCGTCCTCAGGAGGTTTTGAGCAGCAATATATGGACATGGGAGCTACAAAAGGATTTGAAGTACTGGAAGAATGGAATTTACCTAAGAAATGCGCAGAACTCACAGAAATTTTAGTTAAAATATTGAGAGAAGCAAAGAAACCTGTAGCAGAGGAAATGGATATAGTTTTAGGGCCTCAAATCGTTGGTATAGCTTGCCATGAATCTGTAGGACACCCGTATGAAGCAGACAGAATTTTGGGGAGAGAAGCAGCACAGGCAGGAGAAAGTTTTGTTAAAAAAGAAATGTTAGGACAAAAAATCGGCAGCGAAATTGTAAATGTAGTCGACGACCCGACGATTCCTCATTCCTACGGATATTATAGATATGATGATGAAGGAGTACCAGCTAGGAAAAGATACCTTATCAAAAATGGAGTTATTAACGAGTTTTTGCATAATAGGGAAACTGCAGGTGAGTTTGGAGTTCAAAGTAATGCTGCTGCAAGAGCTATAGGCTATAATCGTGAACCTATTGTAAGAATGGCGAACACCTATCTTGAGCCAGGAGACTACTCCTTCGAGGAACTTATTGAAGACATAAAGTTAGGCATATATATGAAAACCTTTGGTGAATGGAACATAGATGACCGTAGATTTAATCAAAGATACATAGGTAAGGAAGCCTATTTAATCGAGAAAGGTGAAATAAAACATCTTGTAAAAAACCCTATTCTTGAAATAACAACTCCAGCCTTCTGGAGCAGTATCGATGCTATAGGAAAAGCCGAACTAATGGAGTTTGAAGCAGCCATATGCGGTAAAGGTGATCCAGATCAAGGAGCACCAGTATGGCATGGAGGTCCGCCCGCAAGGTTAAGAAAAATTAGACTTGGAGGTTAAATAAATGGTGGAGGCAGACATTTACGATTTAGCTAATTTTATTGTCAAGGAAGGGCTTAAACTAAGCATTGATGAAATAGCCACGCTCGTTAGTAAAACAGTGGAGAGACAAGTAAGATTTTCTAACAATCAAATAACAGTAACAAAAACTTGGGATGATATCACAGTTAAAGTGTACGTGGCTAAGGACAGGAGAATTGCGATGTGTGAAGTGACGAACATAGAGAAAAATTCGCTTAAAGAAAACTTAAACAAGCTCTTACACGTAATAAAAATAACAAAGGAAGTTGAAGGTTACGAAAAGTTGCCAGATGGGCCGTTCACCTATAAAAGTCTCTCTGATACTTATGATCCAAAAATTGAGCAACTTGGGGAGGAAATCGTAGATTTCGCTGAGGAAGCAATAAACTCTGCTTTAAATGCTGGAGGAAAACGAGTAGCTGGCACACTTTACTCAGAATATAATGAAACAGTACTTGTTACGTCTAGAAATGTAGAAGCTAAAGATAAAGGAACAAGAATCAAAATAACCGTAAGATCTTTTGCTGATGAAGAAGGAGTAGCACAAGGAATGGGTCTTTCAGTATCCCGCATCCTAAGCAAATTTAATCCGTCGAAAGCAGGTGAAAAGGCTGGTGAGACCTCAAAAATGTCTTTAAACCCAACTGCAGGTAAACCTGGAACATACAACGTTGTGTTTGGTCCATATAGTTTTGCAAATCTTCTCGACTTTGCATCTATGGCTTTCTCAGCATTTTATGTAGAAAGTGGTCTAAGCCCTCTAGCAGACAAGTTAAACCAACAAGTAGCGCCCGAAGAAGTTACAATAGTAGATGATCCACATCTACCCAATGGTTACAATTCTCGTCCATTTGACGATGAAGGAGTTCCTACAAGGCGAAATGAACTTGTAAAGAACGGCGTCGTAGAAACTTTTCTACATAATGTAAAAACTGCCAAGAAATTTAAGACAAAAACTACTGGAAACGCAGGCTGGATAATACCTCACGCGTGGAATATTGTATTTGAACCTGGAAACCGCACATTTAATGAACTGTTAGAAGATGTAAAAAACGGCATTCTAATTGAAAACACATGGTATACGCGGTTCCAAAACTATAGAACTGGAGATTTCTCAACGATACCCCGTGACGGAATATTTCTAATTGAAAACGGCGAAATAAAAAGTGCAATTCGAGGAATCAGAGTTTCAGATAACATTCTAAAACTTTTCAGCAATATTTCAGGGTTTACAAAGGAGGTAGAGCAAGTTCACTGGTGGGAAATAGAAACCCCGGTAATAGCCCCGTACGTTGCAGTGAAGAACGTGAAAATAACTACGGCAACGAAATAACATTAACATCTTAGATTTTTCTATTTTATTTTAATGGATCTTGCGATGTAGAAATGAAGTGCAGTATATGTCTATGCTGTAGGTTTCTTTACCAGATGTTTGCTAAATGCAACTTGTATTACATGTTTAAAGATCGTTAAGAGGATAGATGCTACTATAAGATCTTTTATAAGATTGTAGGAAACACTAATGCTAACGTTCAAGGCTGGTAGCCGGATGAGGGTAATCATTTCCAAAAATTTGAAGAAGTACCATAGCGCCACGATGTTTCGAAGTATTCCAGATATGCCGCTAATGGCTGGTTTAGTGTCTTCAAAAGTTTTTTCAATGGCCGCTAATGCAGCTACAACGAAACCTATCATCATAATCATTTCTTTGTCAAACAACAAAAGATGTATGCCATAATGTTTTGCAACATCATTTCCAAGCGTCGGGAGATAGCCCCAAGTAATGAAATAGTATATAAATCGTATAATTCCACTCTTAACTCCCACATGTTTCTCCTCCTAAATCGTTTCGGTGTAGTTGAGAGTAAAAGACACGAAGTTTTTGTCCATAAGAGACATAACTCCATCAACATTGATAACAATGGTCCACCCGCTTGTAGCATTAAAAATTGAGCGTTCTATTTCAAAATCAAGTGTTAAAGTTTTTCTTTCACCAGGATTTATCGTGAAAATTTCTTTATCCGAAGCAACAGGCCTATCGGGTACAGCATCTGAATAAATATGTACAACAACATTCGTATTTGAAAACGAAAATAGGAGTCCTCTGTGTTCTATTGTTATCTCCGCAGTTACCGCTACTGTTGTCGGACTAGGGTGAAACACGACAGAGCCTGCAGCATTTTTAAGACCTATATTAAGACTCGCAGCATCATATGTCATTACAGTTGGAAAGAGCAGAAACACTTATACCAAACAAAATTATGAATGCTTTAATTATGTTGAAAATAGTTCTTGCAGCCAAGAATTCTTAACCTCCCCAAGGTTGTCCATTAAATAATAAGGATACTCAGAAGCAAATATTTAAACTTTGAGTTACCATCAGTAACGACAATAGAATTAAATTTAAGGCGATAGCAAATATTACTTAGTGCCTTTTTTATGTCTCTGAAGTATTTCCCCGGCTAATATCTTAAATGCAGTATCCACATTTTCACCAGTTTTTGCGGAGGTTTCGATAAAAAGAACATTAAGCCCGAAATTTTCTTGGAGAAATTTCTTCATCTTTAGTCCTTCTTCTGTAGAAACGTGAGATTCCTTCTCGGTTCTGAGATCTATTTTATTTCCTACAAGTACTATTGGAATCTCTCTGTTCCCAGTGTTGGAAAGCAGTTCTTTTACCCATAAAGGTACATGTTCTAAAGTCTCTTTTCTTGTTGTATCATACACTAATATAGCCCCTTTTGAACCCCTGTAGTAGTTTTTTCTAATTTTTTCAAATGAGGGTTGACCAGCTAAATCCCATATTTGAAGGCGAATTTTTACATCGTTTTCTAAAATGACATCTTTAACTGCGAAATCGCAGCCAAAAGTCATCATGTAGGTTTCTCTAAACCCTTCCCCCATAAAAACTCGCCGTAAAGTGGTTTTACCAACCATACCGTCTCCAAGCAAAACAATTTTATACAAATAAACCTTAGATTCTACCATTCTTTTCCCTCATTGAATTGGTACAAGATTCGTATCAATGTAGCCTTTTGAAGTATTAACTGTAACCGCGTACATTCCTGTCTTAGGTATTTTCCCACGTAGCAAAATTATACCGTTAAGATTTTCAAGCATGAAATGTGTTGAAGCCATATGACTTAAACGCGTAATAATTTCCGGTTGACCATATTTAACAATAACAAACTCCATAACATTTTCCTTTTTCGAGTAAATGGTTAAAATGTTCAAAATTTGAGAAGCTAAATCAACGCCATAAACATATTCTATAATGTCAGCGCTAACAATTAAAGCAACAATCGGACTTCCAGTTACATCCCTAATCTCATCTATATCACTTATAATTTTCTGAACGATTCCAATAGCATCTTCTAAGGATCGCTTAGGAACAGAAAAACCTTCTTTCATACCTCCGCTTATCTCCTCGAATTTCATAAACTGTTCATAAAGGCCTTTATCCACGAAAGAGGTAACCCAAACCTCAGTATCTTTAATAGCTTCTCCTGCAGACGGTACGTAAACGACCGGAATTCCTTGACGTAGTAAGCTTATTACAAGTGGATATATAAGCCAAAAATAGTATGAACCTACTTCACTACCCACTTCCAAAAGATGGACACTTCCTTCTGGTTTAAGTCCTCCACCGAACAATTTATCAAAACTCGGCATTCCTGTTGAAATTTTTCCTTCGGAAGTAATCAATGGAGGACTCTTAAACCTACTTGGATATGGAATATGACTGCTTTCAAAATGAGTAAATCTAGCATCCTTTAAGGTATACAATATAACAGGATTATCTATTTCCACTCCCCTAATTTTCTCTAAATACAATTTTCTTACAAGACAATCATTTACGATCCCTCTTGTTAAGGTTACAATACCATCAACAATATAGTCTAACATGGTGTTTCCGCTTTTCTCAGAAACCAAAATGAAATTTACCCTTTCTTTAGATGCCATACTAACTAACGTTGTTTCTAAATCAAAGTTTTCCTTTGGAAGACCTAAATTTATTTTTAAGGCATCTAAACTATCAATTGCAATGGTCACTAAGCCCTCTCCAGCTTCTTCAATTTTATCGTGAAGATTTCTAATGATGTCCATTTCATTAATATACTTAAATATGAGATTACTGGGTGTATCTTGCGGTATACGTGTTACTCTTGCATCCACTATGCATCCTTCAGGTAACTCGTTTTTAATCCAAGGAAATTTCTCATAAAGAAATTTTGGTGAAACTCGAGTGGAAATATAAAGTACGGAACCAAGTTTCGACATATTATTTAATATTTCAAGAGTTAGTGTAGTTTTACCTGTTCCTGCTTGACCTTTAATCAGAAACGAAAAACCGCCTTTACTAAGTGGCTTTAATAGTTCTTTTGGGCATCCTAGAATGGCTTTGACCATGTTTTAATCAACTCCCATAAAATGGGGGGTATCATGTAAAATAATAGGCGCTGTTTACATTTATATTTGTTATCATAGATACTATAACAAACTTTTTTCATATTCCTCTCACTTTCAACCTAAACTTAAAAATCATTAGACGTTAAAGAGACTGAAAATAAATTTATGCTTTGGT
>JAGGSW010000039.1 GCA_021158895.1 Candidatus Odinarchaeota archaeon
CATCTATTTCGCTCCAGTACTTAAATATTAACTCTTCGAATAAAGATTGTTTTCTTAGGAACATTTTTATGTTTTCATCTAAAATTTCCATTGCGACTTCAGAAACACTTATCTCTTTTTCTGTGGCTAATTTTTCTTCAACTCTTTTTACAAACCAAGCCTGTATTGTACGCAAAACTTCTTGTTCTGTACTTTTGCCACCTCCCCCCCAAAAACGGGAATTGAAATATTCCTCCAATGCAAGTATGTCTTTTTTAGAAATCTTAGGATCTTTCCCCCTTTCTTTTTCAAATCTTGCTACAACGCCTTTTAAAGTTTCCTTGGTTAGGTCGTCCAGCTTTGAAATGATTTCTTCGCATTCCTTAGATACAGATGTTGGTATAAAACATTGAAGGTTATTTTTTTCAATATCTTCTAGAAACTTTTCCACGTCCATTTTAAATGGTTGGTCAAATAGCAATGAAAGCGGAATACATGAATCTATGTAAAAATATACTTTGGGCTCCATTTAACGTCACAGCAAGCTAAGTACTTATATATGTCCTAATTAATTGTGACCATACTTGCTCAGCTTGCTTGCTCGTATTAGGTAAATGTTTTTCAAAAAAGTTTTCCCCTATCTTTGCTCCCTCACGATGAAGGGTTATTCGCAAATCTTTCATAAGTCGTTTAAAGGAGTAAAATAGCAAATTATATGTTTTGGAGTCTACATTTTTAAGTGATAGTCTTTTCGGCTTGAAGAGTTGATTAAGGTCTTTAGAGTTCCAAATGTCGATAAAGAACATTAGTCTGAGATAACTTAGCTTAGCATCGACATACTTTTTAAGTTTGGGTAATAACTCATCAATGTAATTATAAAATAGTTTCTGAGCAATGGTTTTACGAAACCCCCTCTTTGCATAATATGTCCTTATCTTTAATCTTTTTACTGCATGCTTGAAGAATTCTAGGAAGGCTAACTCCGTTAAAATAAACAAAGCAAGATTGTTAACTAGGGACGAGGGAAAATCCGTAACGAAATAATAGATATAAATTTTATTTAACGCATTACTAAGAAGTTTCTCCCTTTCATTCGAGAAAGCTAATGTTTTCTCACGATAATCTTTGTATTTTTCGAAGTCTTCGGGAGAACTAAAGTATTCGTATGTCGCATCCAGAACCTCTTTAACTGGTTTGTTTTCATTAACTAAATTTACCATGTATTCATAAATGTGCCTTTCCAATTCAGTTCGCTTAAAGTGTTCAGGAATAGCCAATTCGCGAAGGAGAAACATGCTTAATTCTTCACTCAAGAACTCTTTAAAGGTAGGTGTTGCTTCACACTTATCTTTTTCTATTTGCCGCTGTAAAAATTTTAGTTGGTAACTATCAACTGCAAATGTACAAAAGCTCTGAGAAAATAAATATTCAGAAGAACTAAAATTTTCTGGAAACATTCTAAACTAACCCCACAACTACTCATCTTTTTCACCGAATAAGTCACTCATATATCTTTTGTTGTAAGGTATATATAAACATTATATAGAGAAGCTAGAAAGATTGTGAAAAGAGATGAAATCGTCGACATAATCAAATAAGCTAACAAAGAGAATATTATATCAGAATTTGACTACGTAATATCTCTTCTAAAATATTTAGATATCAACATAAATCACGGCTAAAATAGCACGTGAGAAGATAAGCTTATTAATTAACAAGGCTTAATGTTACTTCGACTGATATGTAACGAAGGAAATGATGTGTAATGAAATTTGCAACCATATGATGGGTGATGATGACCCATTGCAGTACTGACGAGTGGATGTGGACGATGGGCGGTCTGAACCAAAATTCTACTCAATAAATACCCAGAAAATACATCTATGCGTTTTTGGAGTAAGCGACTTAATAATATTGTGTGTAAAATTGTTAGGATCCTAATTTAATCTGTTAAAAGAGCCGCTATTTTTTGGGCTGTTTGTCTCATTGTAAGAAAAATTAGTCCCAAATTCGATGAATGTTTAGCTAAAACTGTTAATATAGCGTTTTGACCTACAGTTGTCATTATTATATATCCCTTCTCCCCCTCAATTAATATTTTTACAAGTTTTCCTTTCTGAAGTTCTTGTAGAGCTTTTTCTCCCACACTAAGTACAGCAGCTGTCATCGCTGCAACAACATCATCGTTTACCCCCGCTGGCATTGCAGAGACTATTGGAAGACCTTGAAGAGATACTATGGCGCTGGCTTCGATCCCCGGTGTATTTATTTCTAAAAGTTGAAGTATTTGTTTTATTTGCCCCACTTTACTCGACATAATACTCGCCCCGTATTTAATTCTAAAATTGTGTAGTATATGTAAAAAGATTTTGCTATGGATGATAGTGTATTAAACAAATACTATTCATAAACTTTTTATACGTCTCCTAATACCGTAGTTTCAAAGCCTAACGATTATTCGCTTTAGGTTGAGTATAAAAGGTTTATACCTATTGTTTTACAATCGTTTATGACTTTGAAGAGAGTGAGGAAAGTGGCTGAAACAAAGGAGAGAGAAGAAGAGATCGAGGAACAGGAGAAAATTGAAAAGTACCGTAAGGCTGGGCAGATAGCAGCCAGAATACGAAAAGAACTCAATAAACTTGTTAAGGTTGGAACACCTGTAATTGAAATTTGTAATCGCGTGGAAAACCTTATAAAAGAACTTGGTGGTAACCCAGCTTTTCCGTGTAACGTGTCTATAAATAATATTGCTGCCCATTATACGTCCCCACCTAATGATAAAACTGTTCTTGAAGATAACAGTATTGTTAAGGTTGATTTTGGTGTGCATATAGATGGGTTTATAGCTGATACAGCGATTACGTTTGACTTGAACTCTGGCTTTGAAAAACTTAAAGAAGCTGCAGAGGAAGCTCTTAGGGTTGCTATCGAGAATATTAAGGCTGGAGTTAAGACAAATGAAATTGGTAAGTTAATTCACGAAAAGATAAGGGAACATGGTTATAAACCAATTAGAGACCTTTCAGGACACTTATTGGATGAATACTCTCTTCATGGTGCAAAAATTATTCCAAATATTGCATTGCCGCACGGAGAAACTATAGAGGTTGGAGAAGTTTACGCTGTTGAGACTTTCGCATCTACAGGATCTGGAACCGTTCATGAAAAACCTTATGCTTATATTTATCGTGTATTGCCGGTGAGAATACCTGTAAGATTATTAAGTTCTAGGAAGCTTTTAAAAATTGCTAGTGAAAGATTTAAGGGTTTACCTTTCGCTGAACGATGGTTAGTTAAAGAAATTCCTGCGATAAAACTTGCAATAAGAGAATTAACGAATAAGGGCATTCTTTACGAATACCATGTCCTTGCAGATGAAAGAGAAAGTATGGTTGCGCAAGCAGAACATACAATAATCGTGACTGAAGATGGGTGTGAAGTTATAACATCGACAAAAGGGGAAGAGCCATGAAGATAACAGAGCGGAGAATTCTAATCACAGGTGGCGCCGGGTTCATCGGAAGTCATATAGTCGACGAGTTAATTAAACGAAAAAATGAGCTAATTGTTTTAGATAATCTATCTTCTTCGGACATAAAGAATATTAGGACTCATCTATCGAAAGACAACTTTAAATTTGTAAAGGGCGACATAAGAAACTTTGATTTACTTAATTCGCTACTTAAAGATGTAGATGTAGTTTTTCATTATGCTGCTAACCCTGATGTTCGATTAAGTGTTAAAAAACCTGAGATAGATTTTGAAATAAATGTTAGAGGCACTTTTAATGTGCTTGAGGCTATGCGTCTTAACGATGTTAAAAACATGATTTTTGCTTCGAGTGGAGGAACTTTATACGGGGAAGCTGACGTGATTCCGACGCCGGAGAGTTATCCTCCAAGACCAATAAGCGTTTATGGCGCGTCTAAAGCAGCCTGTGAAGCTTATATTTCGGCTTATTGTGGTTTTTACGGGTTAAACGCTATATCGCTCAGATATGCAAATATTATTGGGCCTAGGTCGAATCATGGCGTTATTTACGACTTTTTTATGAAGCTTAAAAGAAATCCTCATGAGCTTGAGATTTTAGGTAATGGGAGGCAAAAAAAGTCTTATCTTTACATTTCAGATTGCGTTAAGGCAAGCATATTGGCTGTTGAAAGACATCAAAAGGGTTTTGATGTTTTTAACATTGGGGCTGATGATTGGATAACTGTTAATGAAATAGCTAAGATTGTTATTGAAAGATTGGGGCTAAAAAATGTAAAAATTAAATATACTGGTGGAGATCGAGGTTGGCCTGGTGACGTTCCTTTAATGTTACTTGACATATCTAGGATAAAGGCGTTAGGTTGGAAGCCAGAAGTTCCCATAAGGGAAGGAATAGCTTTATATGTTGACTGGCTTAAAAAAGAGTATGGATACAATCTTTAATATTTCAGAAATTCAACGTAATGGGTTTGTTTTTATAATAGTGAATTCTGATCTATAGGTTTGTACAGTTTCTTGTTATGCTCCGTAAAGTTTTTAAATGAAACTTGTTTTTTGCTTAAAAATTTAACGGTAATCTTAAATAATGAACGACATAGGAATTCTTTCAGTCACGTCTCTAAAAGTGTAGCCGAGTTATAACACTGTGATATGTCTTATGATTTCAAAATTTACTTGTTAAGATTTGGAGGGATATTGTGGCTAAAAAAGATGCTAAAAAATTTGCGCGAGAATTTTTTGAAACAGTTGACTTATGCCCGGAGTGCGGTAGTCGAGAACTGTTTTTGGATTCAACTCGAGGAGAGTTAATATGCGCACGGTGTGGACTAGTTGTTAGGGAACACATAGTGGATCCTGGGCCTGAATGGAGGGCATTTACAGCGGAGGAAAGGGAGAAACGTGCAAGAACTGGAGGACCTATGACACCGACCATACATGATAAGGGATTGTCCACGGTAATTGATTGGCGTGATAGAGATGCCCTTGGGAGAAAATTGAGTCCTGTAAGAAGAGCTCAAATATACAGATTAAGGAAATGGCAAATAAGAACGAGAGTCCATAACAGTATAGACCGTAACCTTACTTTTGCTTTGGCTGAACTTGATCGATTAACGTCACAACTTCAATTACCCAAGCCGGTTAAAGATGAAGCTGCATTACTATATAGAGGGGCTGTTATAGGGGGCATGATTAGGGGTCGCAGTATCGAAGCTATGATTGCTGCAAGTGTTTATGCTGCATGTAGGTTACATGGAGTACCTAGAACTTTAGATGAGATCAGTAAGGAAAGTAGAGTAAACAAAAAAGAGCTGGGGCGATGTTATCGGTTGTTACTGCGTAGATTGGATGTAAATGTTCCGGGTTGTGATCCAGTAGTTTTTGTCGGTAGATTCGGCGAGGAATTAAACTTATCTGGCAAAGTTTTGAGATTGGCCATAGATATTGTAAGGCGTGCTCGTGAGCTTGGGTTAACTGCTGGTAAGGATCCTACGGGCCTAGCAGCGGCAGCAATATACATTGCTGGAATTGTTGAGGGAGAAAGAAGAACGCAACGAGAAATAGCAGAGATAGCTCATGTAACAGAAGTAACGGTGCGTAACAGATACAAAGAATTGATAAAACAACTTGACATAAAAATAGAACCATAAATCCTAATTCTATCTTTATTTATTTATGGATTATCAAATGATTACGAACATTATTTGGAAAATAAACTATAATATGAGACATATAAATTTAGGATAAAGTGGGAAATCATTGTTTGGAGGATAAATAGGTTTAGTGGCCTAGGTAATGTCTATGTTGTCTTCTGAAAATCCTTCTTGAATAAGTAGTGCTTTTACTCTTTCTCTATGATCTCCTTGTAGTTCTATTTTTCCGTTTTTGGCTGTTCCGCCACATGCGAGTTTATGTTTTAACTTTGTAGCAAGTTGGTGAAGATTCACGTCTTTTTCATCTATTCCTTCTATTATTGTTACTTCTCTTCCCCACTTTCTTTTTTCCACGCGAATTTTTATTCTTTGTTCTTCTTTAGCTATTACTTCACATTGGCAGATATCTTTTGGCAAACCACAGATCGGACATCTTTCTAAGGATATGTTTTTGCGCCTCCTTTCCTTTATATGTTCCTTTAACTTGTGGGTTATTTATCTTTAATGCAATATTTATTTTTTATTAATTGGTGAGTGAATCATTTACGTATATTGTCTTGTTGGATGGTATTATTCTTAAATTTCTTAATTAATATTTTGAATATGTAGACCCGTTCATAACCGGATGACTCTTAAGGTCTGGAAGGAGTTCTATGAATGTGATTATTGTTGACGCTTTAGGCGCAGAAAAAGGATATAGAAAGTTTTCAAGAGATGTTATTGGTGCTGGCCCAAGAAGTATCGCTGGAGTCCTAGAACGTAGTGGTTTGAGCTGCAAAATAGTTTTAGCAGAACATTTTCTTACGAGTAAAACAGATTTTGTAGATAATTTTGATGTAATGTTTGTAAGCGGAATGAGCATGGATTTGCCGTGTATTGTAAAAGTTATTTCGAAGTGGAGGAAAGCTAAGGCTACAGATAAACCTCCTGTTATTGTGGGTGGTCCAGCGGCATCTGACCCGTATACCCTGATTTTAAAAACAAAATGTTCAATCGCGGTCATAGGAGAAGGTGAAGAGACGTTAATGGAACTTTTAAAGAATGGATTGACCGATGGAATTATCCCTGAACCACATGTGCTAAAAAATATTAAGGGTATAGCTTGGCTTGACGGAGAAAATATTCGTGTTAATCCTTTACGTCCCATTTTGCCTAAGGAGAAGTTAAACGCTTTTTTCCCCTCTGTTGAAAGAATTAGAGATTATCCGACTTTTTGGGCTTGTAGGGTCTATGTTGAATGCGTCAGAGGTTGTTCCAACTTTTATAGGACAAAAATAACGCTGCCAGACGGAAGAAAATGCACAAATTGTGGCAATTGTTTTAGCGGAAGTCTCTCACAAAGATATTTTTGTCCTCAAAATATTCCTCCAGGTTGCGGATATTGTTCTGTACCTTCTCTTTTTGGTCCTTCCCGAAGCAGAGATTGTAAAACTATTGTTAAAGAAATAAAGTCACTTATTAATATGGGTGCCAAGAGAATTGTCCTTGGCGCATCAGATTTTTTGGATTATCAACGTGATGAGCTTGTATATCCTGATCCTCTAACGGATCCTAGATACCCGCCACCAAATTACGAAGCTATTGAATATCTACTTTCAGAGATCATAAAAATTCCTGAAGTCGCTAGTGGGGAGGTGTATGTGTCCGTTGAGAATGTGAAACCTAATCTTTTTGACGAAAAAGCAGCAGAGATCATTTCTAAATATCTTCCGGGTACCACTATTCATATAGGTTGTGAAACTGGGTCAGAGTTACATTGTAAGCTAATTGGTAGACCATCAACTCCAAGGGAAGTACTAAATGCTGTTAAAATAGCTAAAAAATACGGTTTAAGACCTTACATTTACCTTATTCATGGATTGCCTGGTCAGTCTGAAGAGACGGCCAATGCAACAATTAATATTGTACGTAAAGTGAAGAAATATGTCGAAAAGATAACCATTTATAGGTTTAAACCTCTTCCTTTTTCTGCTTTTGGAGATTTTCCCACTCCTCCTCCAGCTATTAAGGATCCTTTAAGTAGAAAAGTGGTTAATGAGGTAGAAAAGATAAATAGAGAAGTGAAATTTAGGTTAATCGGTAAAGTACTTAGTGTTATTGTAGCTGAGCCTTTCAGAGCGAAAAAAAATGATGGCATTGGGTACGTAATTTCTGAAGGCCCTGTAGTAGTTGTTAAAAACGCTGGAAATAAAATTGGTAGAAAACTTAAGGTTAGGGTTACACGCGTCATTTCAGATAGGTTAGTAGAGGCAGAAGAAGTTTCAGATTAAATTGAGATTTATGTACATTATGGGCAGCTTTGCTACATATATCTTTGCCGAAGAGTTTAAGTAACCTGAGGTACTAAACAAAAGAGAAGGAACTTCTCATGATTGGAGGATCATATAATGCCTTATGTTTGCGCAAAATGTGGACGGGAAATGACTGCAGAAGATTTAAAAGCCCTACCAGGAGTAAGATGCCCATATTGCGGCCATAGGATATTATATAAGGCAAGGCCACCCTTAATCAAGAAAGTAAAGGCCAGGTAAATCGGATTCATACAAGCTTTACTTTAACCGTAAATAATCATTTTTGAACAGTTAATTTCCAAGGGTAGTGGAGGAAATGTCAAAATGGATATTTACGAAAAAATTGTAGAGCTTCTTAAGCGAAGAGGGTTTCTTTGGCCTAGCTTCGAGATATATGGTGGTGTTAGGGGGTTTGTTACCTACGGTCCTCTTGGGGCTGAATTAAAGCACAGGATAGAGGAAAAGTGGAGGGAGTGGTTCGTATATAAACAAGGATTTGTCGAGATTGAAAGCCCAGTTATCATGCCTGAAGTGGTTTTTAAGGCTAGTGGGCATTTAGATCATTTCACAGACCCTATTGTTGAATGCCTGAATTGTAAAAGGAAATTTAGAGCGGATCACATTGTTGAAGAAGCGACTGGCATGGTTGTAGAGGGGCTAAGTCCAAAAGAAATTGAAGAAATTATTAAGAAAAAGAATATCAGATGCCCAGAGTGTAAAGGTCAGCTTGGCCAAGTTAACGTGTTTAATTTGATGTTTAAGACTACCATCGGCCCATACAGCGAAAACAGGGGGTACGCGCGGCCTGAAGCCGCTCAAGGTATGTTTGTTGAATTCAAAAGGGTATTTACGGCAATGCGAGAGAAACTGCCCCTAGGGATCGCTCAAATTGGTAAAGTTTTAAGAAATGAGATTAGTCCTAGAAAGGGATTGATTCGTCTAAGAGAGTTCACTATCATGGAAGTTGAAGTATTTGTTGATCCGGAAGATCTTTCCTGTCCTAAATTGAGTGAAGTTGAGGATGAAGAACTCCGGCTAATAACCGCCGAGATGCGGGCGAGAAATGAAGAGAAACCTTTAGTTGTAACTGCCCGGGAAGCTGTTGAAAAAGGTTATATTTCTGCTGAATGGCAAGCTTATTTTATGGTAATTTCAAAATATTTCCTTTCCAGTCTGGGTATTCCGTGGGAAAGACAGAGATTTAAAGAACAAATGCCTTGGGAAAAAGCTCATTATTCTAAGCAAACCTTTGATCACGAAGTTTATCTCGAACGTTTTGGATGGGTGGAGGTTGCTGGGCACGCGTATAGAACAGATTACGATTTAAAGCGACACATGGAACACAGTAAGGTCGATTTAACTGTTTTTAAGAGATATAAGGAGCCCCGCATCGTCGAAAAAGTCGTTGTAAAACCCTTAGGGGACGTAATTAAAACTGATTTTGGCGATAACGCTTCAAAGATAATTAAACTACTTAAAAATATTGATCCAAGAGAGTTAAAGAATTCCTTTGAGAGTGAAGGTTACTATGAGTTTGATGGTAACCGAATAGAACCTAGACATGTAAAAATAGAGGTTAAAAAGGAGAAGATTACTGGCAGAAGATTTATTCCTCACGTTTTTGAACCCAGTTTTGGTGCAGATAGGTTAGTATATGCTACGCTTGAATGTAGTTACTCTGTAAAGGAAAACCGAGTAATTCTTAAACTGCCAAGGGATTTGGCGCCCATACAAGTAGCAGTGTTTCCTTTAGTTAATAAGAATGGTCTTCCAAATATTGCACGAGACATTTGGAACATGCTTAAAGAGGAAGGAATTAGAGCAACATACGATGATTCCGGGTCAATCGGGAGAAGATATGCTAGAGCTGATGAAATTGGTATACCAATTGCAATAACTGTCGATTATCAGACTCCCAAGGATAGCACAGTCACATTAAGAGATAGAGACACATGGAAACAAGTGCGGATGCCAGTGGACAAGTTACTTAATAGCCTTTTAGATTATTTTAAAGGTAAGAAAAACTTTAATGAACTCGGAATTTGTCAAGAATAGTTGAGGTGATAGGATGGGAGAGGTAAAGCAAAAGAGGATGAGATTAAGACACCGTGTAGAAGTAGAAAGGGGTAAATCGTTCTTAAATCCTAAAACTATGACCTTTTTTGAGTTAGAGGATGGACAGGAAATTGAAATTGTTGTAGCAAAGAAGAAAAAATTTAGAAGTGTGGCTTTTTCAAAAAGCGAGGTCCCCATTAATGAGGTTTGGATGAATCCGGACGAGCTACAGGAGAAGGGTATTGCAGACAACTCTATAGCAACTGTTAGAAAAGCTACTCATACTTAAATCTGAATAGGTATTCTTTCTCCAACCTTTGGTGCGTATGCTTCGATTTTTTTATTTTTCTTTATTCTTTCTGAGAAATCTAAAACTTTGATTTCTTCTCCGTGAATACAAAAAACTTTCTTTAACCCTCTTAGATGAGAAATAAATCTGAATAAGCTGGGTTGGTCTGCATGAGCACTAAAATCAAACATTTTTACCTCTGCCAGAACTTCAATCGAACCTCCCCTTGGTAACTCTATTTTTCTCTCTCCATCAAGTAGTCTTCTCCCCCTGGTACCAGGTACTTGGTAGCCCGTTAAACATATTAGATTTTTAGGATCGCCACCAAGTTCTTTTAAGTAGAACATTGCTGGTCCGCCCTCTAGCATCCCCGAGGTACTTATGATAATACATGGTTCTTCTCGTTCAACAGGTTCATCTCTATCTTTTACTATTGTGAAAAGTTTGGATTCCAAAGGATTTCTTTTTGCATATCTTATTGCTCTTCTTATTTGTGGTCTTAGATAAAACCAGTAAATTCTGTAAAGTTCGTTGATTTTTTTGATCATCCCGTCAATGTAAATTGGTACATTTGTCAGAGCTTTGCTTCTCATGTAAGATTCTAATGTAAGCATGACTTCTTGGGCTCTACCAACCGCAAATGCAGGTATTAAGATTTTACCTCCTCTCTTAATGGTTTTCTCGATCGTTTTTATGAATTCCTGTTCTGTTTTCTGTCTACTGGGATGTTTGTCGGAAGAATGTCCATATGTGGACTCAATTATTAAAATGTCTACTTTTCCAACATCTACATCTGCCATTTCGAGTGTTTTGCTGTTGCGCATGGATAAATCTCCGGTGTAGAGGATGGATAGATCATCTGCTTCTATCTTTATCATGGCTGAGCCTAGAATAT
This sequence comes from Candidatus Odinarchaeota archaeon, assembly GCA_021158895.1. GTDB lineage: Archaea > Asgardarchaeota > Baldrarchaeia > Baldrarchaeales > DXJG01 > DXJG01. The sequence continues at coordinate 11,155 of JAGGSW010000039.1, forward strand.
GTCCGGACCTATACATCATAAGACGAATATTCTCATGCAAGGTAATTGGTGTTCTATAGGAAGAATCAATAAAATATTTTCTAAGGGCCATCACGTCTTTTACTTCGAACGGTGGAACTTCGTTACATTCTTTAGCGATTTTTAGCAAATCTATGCAAAGAATTTCAGATATGTCCTGTGTTGGCGGTGTGGCATAAATTTTACACCCATATTTTCTTGCGATAACTGGTATGTAACCAGAATGATCTAAGTGAGCATGTGAAACAATTGCTATATCCGGATTTTTTGGTGGTGAGATAGGATACCTATTTTCTCCCTTTATACCTATGTTAATTCCGCAATCAAGTAAAATATTTATATCCTCAAGTTCCAACAGTATCGATGTTCTACCTACTTCTCGTGCTCCTCCCAAAAAAGCTAATGTTAACGTCTGCTTCAATTATGGCCCTCACAGATTGTTAGCGACCCTAATATGTATCATTAACCAATTAAAATATATTTCTGAGGGAAAGAGTAATCGGAGGAACTAAGGACTAAAAATTAAAAAGGCATATAAGAAGAAACTAATACACACTAAGAGAAGAAATAATAGTGCTAGGAGCTTGTTTTTTGTTTTTACACCCAATTATAGTTCACCATCTAATCAATTTTTGGTATAAATTCTTCCTCGAAGAGGTATCTTGCAAACTCTTTGAGTTTTGGAATTCCTCTAATTTCAGTTGGGAAGAAGGGTATATAAATTATTGAGAAATCGGAATAATACTCATTTATTATTTTCAGGTTTTCTATTTGCATACTTCTTCGGGCTGCACAAAAGGTGCAATTTGGTACTTCTGGATGAATCATATTCACAACAATGTGCGTGACAGGGATTTCATATTCATATAATGTTCTCACTAAACGTTCCGTTTCGTAGATTGACATGACTTCTGGAATCATAACTGGTATGAACCGTGTTTCTTCTTCATTTGATAATTCTGCTCTGGCTACTTCAATTGTTTTTTTCAATTTTTCAAGGTATTCCATCGTTTTGTCTTCTTCTTCACCTCTGCCTAAGATTCTTTTGAAGAATGCTGTCATTTTTTGAATCCATGCTCTCATTTTAATAAGTTTTCCAACCCAACTGTTCAGGATATCCGGCAGACTTAGAAGTCTTAGAGTGTGACCTGTTGGAGCCGTGTCAAAGATTATAAGGTCATATTCAGGTTTCTCTATGAACTCTAGAACTTTTGCGAAAGCTAAGGCTTCGTCAGCTCCAGGTGGTGTAAGTGTTGTCAATTCCTCAAGTTCATCTGTTTCTATATCTATTGGTAAACCTAGTTCTGGCGTTGACTTTAGCTTTTCACTGTATTCGCGTATTGCTTTTTTAGGGTCGATTTCAAGTCCGTAGAGGTTTTTAATTCCATTTATTTTTCTTATGGAATCGCCTATTTTCTCGCCAAAACTGTCTGATAAACTGTGGGCTGGATCTGTACTAATTACCAAAGTTTCATTTCCATTTTCTGCTGCCCAGAGTGCAGTTGCAGCGGCACAACTTGTTTTACCTACACCACCTTTGCCGCCGAATAATAAAAACCTCAATTTATCTTTTTCGAAGAGTTCCGTTAACAACATTTTCCTCGCCTAAACTACAATGAGGAATGGGGTTTATAGATTTAAGTTGTGTTTAATATTTAAAAATTGTTTTAAGTTTTTGGAAGGCAACACGCTAAGTAAATCTCTCCAAGATCTATCTGGTGAAGTCGTGTTTGTGCTCAGGTGGTTGATCCTAGGCCATCGGCAGAGCCTAGCCAGCTGATGCCATTCTTCATCGGCACTAGTATGTTTTTACGGGAATTATATAAGGTTTCTGTATATCATCTGATAAATAACTAAAGTAAAATGTTTCCAATTAAGATGAGAATTTTAGGAAAGTATCAATATTATTCTCTTGGTTTTACGAAAATGTTATAAATATTGGTTATCATTTGTTGCACGACGGTCTGGAGATGTTAGTGTAAACGCTTGTATCAAATTTGTACTTAAAAAGTAAATTACTGGCTGTGGAGGTTAAATTTTATGGTAATAAATCCTTATGCCAACGATGAAGAAAGAAAAGTTCTCGATATATACCAAGATCACATAAGAAAAGTAGTTACAGCTGTGAGGGAATTAGCTCTCATGGTAGAAGACTGGATAAACAATAGGTGGGGGACTGTTGAAAGAAGATTAGAGAAAATTTCATCGTTAGAGAAAGAAGCTGATGAAGTAAAAAGAGCTTTATTAGATGAAGTTTCTAAGGCTGCTACTCTAATACAGCGAGAAGATTTAATGCGATTAAGTCTTATTGCAGATGAAATAGCTGATTATGCCGATGCAACCAGTTTCAGATTATCTCATTTGCGCGATTGGCGTCCTCAAGGTGAATTAGCAAATATGTTTAGGGAATTAGTTGAATGGGTTGTAAAGTCTGTTGAGAAATTTAGGGAAGCAGTTTTTATGCTCCCTCAAAATGCTGAAAAAGCCATTAAGATTGCAGAAGAGGTAGATGAATCAGAAAGAAAAGTGGATACTCTACAAAGAACTATCGTCCATGTCTTGTATAATTTAGAATTAGAGGCAAAGACGCTAATAAAGGTAATAGACTTTGTTGAACACATCGAAGAAATAGCAGATCTTGCAGAGGATGCTGCAGATGCTGTAAGAATAGTAGCAGTTGCTAGATTAAGATAGGAGGAAAAAGATGTCGGAAAAATTTAGAGGAGAATTTATCGGTAATAGAGTTGTTGTTTGGGATCCCCAACAGGGATCCAAACTTTATGCTGAAGGATTTTACGGTAAACCTCTTGGAATTAGAAAACCAAAAGCTCCAAGCTTTAATAAACCCTTAGAATTATCTCTCTTAGAAGCATTATACCTAATGGAAAAGGGTAAACTTACTTTAGTAGATGCTGGAACAAAACGTGAACTTTCGTTTGAAGAATTCAAAAAAAAAGCGTCAAAGATTCACGATAAGTTAGAAGAGAAATACATAGTGTATAAGGACCTCAGAGATAAGGGATATGTTGTTCGGCCTGGAATGAAATTTGGTGCTGATTTTGCTGTTTATGAACATGGCCCTGGGATTGACCATGCACCTTTCCTTGTTCATGTTTTACCGATGAACTCTAGGCTGTCTGCGCTAGAAATCGTAAGAGCTGGTAGACTTGCAACCACAGTAAGGAAGAAATTTATAATATCAACAATAAATCCAGAAGGAAAGCCAATATATTATGTGTTTACGTGGTTTAGAGCTTAACTTACTTGTATTCGCTCTCACATAAAAATGTTGAAAAATACTAATCTAATTCTGACTTATATTATTAGAAAATTACTTTAAGTTTTTAATTTCTTGGTAAAGATCCTTTAAAATATATTGATACTCTATTCTCCCCTCTTCTATTTCCTCCATTTTCCTTTCCAATTCTCTAGTTCTCTCTTCAGATACTAGGTTGTTATAGAATTTTGATAAGTACTCGTAGACTTTTATTCCAAGTTTTGTTGGTTTTAACATCTTATTTTTCTCCTCTACATACCCTCGTTCAAGAAGTGTTTGTATTATTGTTGCATATGTAGACGGCCTTCCTATCCCTCTCTTTTTCATAAGTTCGACAATATCACCCTGTGTGTAGAGACTTACCGTAGGTATTTTCTTAAATTTTACGTCAATCACACTTAGCGGTTCCTTTAATTTAGGTATTGTTTTAATTGGCTGTAAGATTGTAAATCCTGGCTCAATTACTTCTATAATTCCCTCTATCTCTGCCTCAGCTATTTCGTTGAACTTTATTTTTGCTTTTAACCGCTTTATCTTTGCAGGTGTCATTTGGCTTGCCATAAATCTATTGAATATAAGTTGGTATAGTTTATAGTGTTGCCAAGTCATTGTTTCTGCTGTTTTTATCACTCCTTCCTCTATTAGACTTCTTAGTCTTTCTACATTTAATGGGCGTGTTGGTCTAATGCATTCATGCGCGCCTTCTTCTTCCGCTCCCCATTTTCTTGCATGGAAGTATTCTTCGCCGATTTCTTGTGTTATGTATTCTTTGGCAATTCTTATTCCCACGTTGCTCACTCGGTGACTATCTGTTCTATGATAAGTTATTAAACCGGATTCGAAAAGTGTCTGTGCAAGAGCCATAGTTTCTTGCGCGCCAAATCTTAAGAGTCTTGATGCTTCTCTTAGCATTTCGTCCGTTGTAAATGGCGGTGGGGGGTTCAAATCTTCTTGAATTTCTTCAATGGATATTATCTTAACATGCGACTTTCGAATTTTTTCTGCGAGTTTATGGGGATCTCCTTCGATATCCTTTAATTCTACGACGTATTGGTTTAACAGTTTTACCCAGTAGACATATTTCCAGCTTTTCAGAAACTCTTTATACCTTTCTATTATCCATCCTAGAACTGGAGTTTGCACCCTGCCTGCGGAGAGATGATAGTCTCGGAATTTTTGCCAGAGCCGCCTGCTCAGCTCAAAACCTATCCATCTATCCTCTATTCTACGTACTAGTTGTGCTGATACTCTATTTTCATCTATTTCCTTAAGATTTTCGAGCGCATTTCTTATTGCCATTTTTGTTATTTCGTGAAACTCTACACGTTTAATTTGTCGTGCATATGGTTTTAGAACCGTGGCTATGTCCCAACCGATTTTCTCTCCCTCGGTATCGGGATCTGTCCCTATGAGAATCATATCTACTTCGGATGCTATTTCACTTAGGGCTTTTACGTTATTTAAGGAGTCTTTTATTTGCGTGGATTTACATCGCGGACATTTATCCGTATCTTCCACAAATTGCTCTTTACATACCATACATCTCTTTATTGTTGTGTATATTGGTACGAAAAGTCCATTTTCAGTTAGTACACCGTGAAAACCTTCGTCTGTAACTAAGTCAAAAATGTGTCCACCACTTGCGGCTACGTTTAGGTCTAAATCTCCTGTTACAACTTCGTAAACCGGTAGTCCATGCAGTCTTCTTCTTGCTGGTTTACCGAAAAATGTGGAAATGGTAAATGCCTTACTTGGAGACTCTACTATAAGTAATGCCGATTTTACAGGGTCTTTTAGTTCTACTGTTATCTCTCCTCGTTTAATTTTTAATATAAGTTCCCTATCAGCGTCTATTTCCCTTAAAAGGACATCTAAATTTACGTCATTTAAGTGCTTCCATTCACTTTCCTCGAATCTCCATCTTAATTGTCTTACAAGCCCGTTGAAAACTTTCTCGTTATCTACTAGAAGAACCGAGACTCCTTTCGCTACTCCTCCTGCAAATAGCCGTGACGTTCTTCCTGAAGCTTGTATGTAGGTTCTTACATCTGGCACCAGCATGTAAAGTTTTCCATCCTTCTCCTCTATGGCCACAAATGGACTTTCTCTTAGTTTATCTAGGACATCTTTTCTCTTGAGCATGGAATCAACGAAATTAATAACCTTAACATACAAATTTAGAATATTTTGGAGATACATATTGTCTATTTTTACCTTATTAGTTAGTGCATCCTTAATTTGCTGAAGTTGTGCTGGTGAGAGTCTTACCATGTACTGTCTAAGTTTTCTTAGAAAATTATCTGCTTTTTCCCGTTCTCCTTCCGGTAGGTATTCCATAATTTCTGAGAGAAGCATGTATATTCTCGTTGGGCTAGTTTCTTCACTTACATCTAGGCTAAATCTGAATTTGGGCACTCCCGTAAAAATGGCATATCGCACACGATGTGGTAAGTCAAGACCTCTAACTAAGAGTCCATAATGGCTTGCCACTCCAATGAGTACATCTATTTCACCATTGGAAAACTGATCTATGATCTCTGGGCTTTTTTTACTTGCGTGAAAGGCTTCAGCTTTTATTCCATTTTCTTTTAGAAAGTTAGCTATTTTTTCTGCGAATTCTATCCCTTCTTCAAGTGTAACAAAAATAAGTCCTCCAGTACCAAACTTTTTAACCAATGAAAGTACTTGTTTTTCTACGTTTTCTTCCCTTGGCATGTATAGGTCTTGAATATTTCTGTAGCCTTCGCTTGCCGATCCTATTGTGAAGTTTAATAACTCTCTAAATAACTTTACTCGATCACCTTTCGCTTTACCAGTGGCGGTGGAAACTATTAGTATCCCTGGCTTTACTGTTTCTTTCAAACTATTTAAAGTGTTTTCTGTTTCTTCGATTTCATATTCTATTTTTTCTAACTTACTTGTCCTCGCTTGAAGAAATTCCTTCTTTAATTTTATTAGCTTCAAACCAAGATTAATTATTTCGTTATTAAAACCTAAGAGTAGCAGAACCCTATCTATATTTTTAGACAGTTTGAGAAGTGCGTCCACGTCATCAACAAAGATAAAATCAAACTTATGTTTAGAAACTTCATTAAATTTTAGTGCAAGATATTGCGAGGTTGTAATAAGTATATCAAAGTCTCCAGTTTCGATCATTTGTTTAAACTCTTCCCGTTCACTTTTTGATAGTCTGGCATAGTATCCTGCAACTTTAACTTGAATTCCTGCTTTTTCTAGAAACTCCCTAATTCTATCCAGAGTCTGTTTGACAAGTACTGTTGTGGGAAGAATGATGTAGGATTTTTTCCCCTTAGTACTCAAATAAATAGCCATGCTCATTCCAAAAACTGTTTTACCTATGCCTGTGGGAGCAGTTATAGCGAAACTTATTCCTTTTAGGACTCTTCTAGCCCATTCTCGTTGAGCACTCCAAAGCCTACTTCCAGTTCCCTTTTTAAATAATAATTCGAATTCAGCTAATTCTTTTTCAATTTTTACAAGGTCATAGTACTTTTGCAAGTTTCCCTGTTTTTTTAAAATTTCCATAATTTTTATTTTGAATTCTAAGGGACCCATTTTAGAATATAAGTCTCTTAGTTCTTTGATATCCAAGGGTAAGCATTTTTACAGGGAACCCCCATTAGTAATCTTTCATCGGAAATTCTACCTTCACAGTTCGGACATGCATGTTTAAATAAAGCTTTCAAAATGTATGCCTCCTAGTTTTAACGACTTTTTATTTTTTGGTATAATTTTTATCTGACTGCCTTAATACTTTCAAATGGAGTTAAATTTCAAGGTTAGCCTAGTTCTACTTTTATGTTTTCCAGAATTATTTATATATGTACTT
>JAGGSW010000094.1 GCA_021158895.1 Candidatus Odinarchaeota archaeon
AAAGGTCTTCATAAGTATGTCTTTTCTTTAAAACTCTTAATGCTTCAATGGCACTCAGTCTCTCCTGCAATTCAAACCACTGAGAACTACTCACACTTAACACCCCTATTATCCCAGTTCCACCATAATTAAAAACAAAATAATAATAAAAATATTGAGCACACCACAATATATTTCAGAGCACAAAATTACGTAACACGTTCTAAACGGCTTAAGAAACATCCCCCAAAGTTTCATAATGGAAGGTAAAATACCCACCACTGGCATTAACCCCCCACAAAAAACTTTAAAAAATGAAGATATATACCACAAATACGTCAAAACCCTAAAAATACCACCAAGTGTATACCAGCGATATTACAAAGCCTAAGTCGCCCCGGTGGTGTAGCCCGGTCTAGCATGCGGGTCTGTCACAGGGCTACAAACCCGCCAAAACCCGCGACCCGGGTTCAAATCCCGGCCGGGGCGCCAATACTTTATTTTAATTGGCTGAGAGACTTTATAATTACTTTCTGCGACCTATAGCTACCTTTGTTAGTTATGGAGTTGTTAGTTGTGGTGCGAAAAAAATATAAGTTCGAGGTTTTCACATGGAATGAGAAGATTTATAAGGATATTTGCATGATTGCTATGTTTACGATGAGAACGATTGCATTAACTTTTGCAAGTTTTGATTTTATGATTTTAGAGGTTACTTCATAATATGGAGGGTTATTTGTGGATAAGAAAAAGAGGAAAATTGATCTGTTTTCCCATGAACTTGTACCAAAACACATATTATTGAGCAAGGAGGAGGCCGAAAAACTACTTAAGGAACTTAACATACGTCCCGAACAGTTACCTTGGATAAAGAAATCAGACCCTGCTGCAGTCGCTATTGGTGCGAAACCAGGGGATATAGTTAAAATCGTCAGGAAAAGTTCCACTGCGGGGGAGGTTATTGTCTATAGATATGTTATTGATAAATGATAACTAAATAATCGGAGGTTATCTAATGGAGAAGCTTTCAATTCAGGATAGATGGATCGTTATGAAAGCATTTTTTGAGGAAAAAGGCTTAGTTAGACAACACTTAGATTCATATAATGATTTCATCGAAAGAGGAATGCAACAAGTTGTTGATGAAGTTGGTAAGATAGAACCTGAAATTGCTGATTTTTACGTCAAATTAGGAAAAATAGAAGTTGGTGAACCAATTATTAGAGAGGCAGACGGATCTACCAGAAAAATTTACCCCATGGAAGCTAGAATACGCAACCTAACCTATGCAGCTCCAATATACCTTGAAATGACACCGGTCTACGCTAATGGAAAAGAAGGAAAAACCGAAAAAATCTACATAGGCATGATGCCCATTATGTTAAAATCTAAGAAATGTCCCTTGTCAAAAATGAGTGAGGAAGAACTCATTAAAATCGGAGAAGATCCAAAAGATCCTGGTGGTTACTTCATTATTAATGGGTCTGAACGGGTTCTAGTTACCCAGGAAGATTTAGCACCAAACCGTATTCTTGTAGAGGAGGGTACAAGTGGTAGTGCTGCAACGCATATTGCTAAAGTCTTTTCAACAGCGAAAGGATTTAGGGCCCCTGTCACATTAGAAAGGCGAAGAGATGGATCCTTGAGAGTTTCTTTCCCATATGTCCCCGGTAAAATTCCACTTGCGATCCTAATGAGAGCGTTAGGATTAGTAACTGACAAGCAGATTTCCGATGCTGTTTCCGATGATCCAGCAATTTTAAGACAATTAATTCCAACGCTTGAAGAAGCAGCTCCACTTTACGTAGTTAATAACCCTGAAAAAACAATTGAAAATGCTCTTGACTATATTGGTAAACGAGTTGCGGTTGGGCAGAAGCGCGAATACAGAATTACTCGTGCTCAGCAAGTGTTAGATAGGTATCTTTTACCACATATTGGCACCGAGTCTGAAGATCGTATAAAAAAGGCTTATTACTTGGGCCAAATGGCTCAAAAGCTACTTGAATTAGTTTTAGATAGAAGGAAACCAGACGATAAAGATCACTATGCTAACAAGAGATTAAAACTTGCTGGAGATTTACTTACCAGCCAGTTTAGGGTTGCATTTCACAACTTATGCAGAGATATAAAGTATCAGCTTGAAAGAACAACTGTGAGAGGTAGAAAACCCCACATTAGAACTGCCGTACGTGCTGATGTTATTACCGAGCGGTTAAGACACGCCCTGGCCACCGGTAATTGGACTGGTGGTAAGGCTGGCGTAAGTCAATTACTTGATCGTACAAACTATATGTCCGCTTTAAGTCATCTTAGACGTGTTGTTTCTCCACTTAGCAGAAGCCAACCGCATTTCGAAGCCAGAGACCTTCATCCCACGCATTGGGGTAAAATATGTCCAAATGAAACTCCTGAAGGACCGAATTGTGGCTTAGTAAAAAACCTTGCATTAATGGCATATATTTCCGTTGGTGTAGATGAAAAAGCTATTGAACGCCTACTTTATGATCTTGAGGTTCAACCCATTGAAGAAGTTAGAGGTAAAGGCAGGCAAAAGGGTGCGCGTGTCTTTCTTAACGGGAAACTTCTAGGTATTCATGCTCAACCAGAAATACTGGTAAATAAAATCCGACAAATGCGTAGAAAGGGAGAAATTAGCCCAGAAGTTAATATTGCTTATTATCCTGATGTGAATGAAGTGCAAGTAAATTGTGATGCTGGGCGTGTTAGAAGACCTTTAATAATTGTGGAAGGTGGAAAACCAAAGCTTACGAAGGAGCATGTCGAGAAATTAAGAAATAAGGAATGGACGTTTAGCGACTTGGTTAAAAGAGGTATTATTGAATATTTGGATGCTGAAGAAGAAGAGAATGCCTATATAGCATTAAATCCTGAGGATATAACTCCCGAACACACTCATTTAGAGATAGAACCTTCAACCATTCTTGGAATAACAGCAAGCTTAATACCCTATGCTGAACATAACCAATCTCCAAGAAACTCATATGAAGCAGGCATGGCAAAGCAAGCACTTGGACTTTTTGCAGCTAATTTTAGATATAGAGTTGATACGAGATCTCACATTCTTCATTATCCACAAATACCTATTGTTAAAACAAGAGCTATGGACGTAATAGGATACGATGAACGTCCTGCTGGGCAGAATTTCATTGTTGCTGTTTTATCGTATGAAGGATACAATATTGAAGATGCCCTAATAATTAATAAGGCCTCTGTTGAGAGAGGTTTAGCTAGATCAACCTTCTTTAGATGTTATGAAGCCGAAGAAAGAAAGTATCCAGGAGGGCAGGAAGACAGATTTGAAATACCCGATAAAAGCGTTAGGGGATACAGAGCTGCTGAGTATTACAAAAATTTGGCTGAAGACGGGATTATTGAGCCAGAAATTGAGGTAAGAGGCGGAGATGTTCTTATAGGCAGAACAAGTCCTCCAAGATTTCTAGAGGAATATGCTGAGCTCGAAGTAACAACGCAAATAAGACGTGAAACCTCGGTAAGTACGCGTCATGGAGAGGGAGGTATTGTAGATACAGTTATATTAACGGAAACCGCTGATGGCAGTAGACTTGTTAAAGTTAAAGTCCGAGATGAGAGAATCCCTGAGTTAGGCGACAAATTTGCGTCAAGACATGGTCAAAAGGGTGTATTAGGACTTATAGTTCCTCAGGAAGATATGCCATTCACTGAAAGTGGTATTGTGCCCGATTTGATAATTAATCCACACGCTATACCCTCACGTATGACATTAGGACAGCTTATAGAATCCATTGCAGGAAAGGTGGGGGCTCTAGCTGGTAGAAGAGTTGACGGTACTCCATTTTCAGGAGAAAAACTCGAAGACATTGCACGAGAACTCAAGAAATACGGGTTTAAATATAATGGTAGAGAAGTTATGTATGACGGCATAACAGGGAAGAAATACGAAGTTGATATTTTCATCGGTATAGTTTACTATCAGAAGCTTCACCATATGGTAGCTGACAAGATACATGCAAGGGCAAGAGGACCAGTTCAAATACTCACGAGACAACCGACCGAAGGAAGGTCCAGGGAGGGTGGTCTACGTTTTGGTGAAATGGAACGAGACTGTCTAATAGGACATGGTGCAGCAATGTTACTTAAAGATAGGCTTTTGGAAGGATCGGACAAAACTGATATCATCATTTGCGAGAAATGCGGGTTTATTGCGTATTATGATAGAAATAGAGATAGATATTATTGTCATATTCACGGGGAGGATGGAGTATTTTCAAGGGTATCTGTTTCATACGCATTCAAGCTTCTTTTACAGGAGTTAATGGCTCTGTGTATAGCCCCTAGACTTATACTTGAAGAAAAGGCATAATGGAGGAAAATAAATGAGTTTATATCGTCCACCTAAAAAAATTGGAGCAATAAAATTTGGATTGCTTTCACCTGAAATGATTAGAAAAATGAGTGTGACAAGGATAATTACTCCAGATACCTATAGTGAAGACGGCTTACCCATCGATTCTGGTTTAATGGATGGAAGGCTTGGAACTATAGAGCCTGGACAAAGATGTAAAACATGTGGAAATAGAATTGGTGAATGTCCTGGACATTTCGGCCATATAGAGCTTGCAAGGCCTGTTATTCATGTAGGATTTGCTAAAACAATTTATAAAATATTAAGAGCTACCTGTAGAAAATGCAGTAGAATATTATTGCCAGAAGAAGAATTAGAAGAATTTAAGAGGAAAATGGATGAATACGAAAAGCGATGGGGAGGTTTAAGCGAGGAAATTTCAGAAGAATTGATAAAAAAGGCATCCAGAGTTTCTAAATGTCCTCATTGTGGCGAAGTACAGTTCAAAATTAAATTTGAAAAACCAACAACCTATTATGAAGAAACTAAGGAAGGGCCAAGAAGATTAACCCCCATAGAGATACGAGACAGATTGGAACGTATAACAGATGAAGACGCGAGGCTCCTGGGAATAAGTCCAAAGGATGCAAGACCGGAGTGGATGGTACTAACAGTTTTACCAGTGCCCCCAGTCACAGTTAGACCAAGCATAACCCTAGAGTCTGGAGTTAGATCCGAAGATGATCTAACACATAAATTAGTCGATATAATTAGAATAAATCAAAGATTAAGAGAAAATATAGAAGCAGGCGCCCCCCAACTCATAATTGAGGATTTATGGGAACTTCTACAGTACCATGTGATCACGTATTTTGATAATGAAGTTTCAGGGGTTCCACCGGCGAGACATAGGTCAGGAAGAGCACTAAGAACGCTGAGTCAAAGGTTAAAAGGGAAGGAAGGAAGATTCAGAAGCAATTTGTCTGGTAAACGAGTAGACTTTTCTGCACGTACCGTAATTTCTCCTGATCCAAACCTGAGTATTAACGAAGTCGGGGTTCCAATCGACATAGCAAAAATCTTGACCATACCCGAACGCGTCACTGAATGGAATATAGAAGAACTCAAAGAACTTGTAATTAGAGGGCCTGACCAATACCCTGGAGCAAACTATATAATTCGCTTAGATGGAAGAAGAATAGATCTTAGATACGCTAGAGATAGAAGAGCATTAGCTGAATCATTAGAGCCAGGATTTATAGTAGAGCGACACCTAAAAGACGGAGACATCGTGTTATTCAATCGGCAACCGTCGCTGCATCGTATGTCGATTATGGCACATGAAGTCCGAGTACTACCATATAGAACCTTCAGACTTCATCTTTGCGTATGCCCACCATATAATGCAGATTTTGACGGAGATGAAATGAACCTCCACGTACCCCAAAGTGAGGAAGCAAGAGCAGAAGCTAGAGTCTTAATGAGAGTACAAGAACAAGTTCTATCACCAAGATACGGTGGGCCAATCATAGGAGCCATTCAAGACTATATATCCTCAGCTTATTTATTTACAAGAAAAGATACTTTGCTAACAAAAGAAGAAGTTTGCCAACTGCTTAGTGTAGCTGGTTATAAAGGCGATTTACCAGAACCAGCAATAAAAGAACCTCAACCCCTCTGGACAGGCAAACAAATATTTAGTCTATTCCTTCCTAAAGGACTAAATATATCTCTTAGAGCAAGTGTATGCAGAAAATGTCCCGGAGGATGCTTAAAAGAGAAATGCCCATACGATGCCTACGTAGTGGTAAGGGACGGGCAACTTATCGCGGGAGTAATTGACGAGAAAAGTATAGGCGCATTTCAACCCGATAGCATTTTACACAGAATAATAAAAGATTTTGGAACAGACGCTGCAAGAGAATTTATCGACAAAATTGGAAGGCTCTTAATAGAATTTATATCGAGAAGAGGGTTTACCATGGGAATCAACGAAGTTGAAATACCAAGAGTGGCAATGATCAGAATTCAGGAAATACTTAAGGAAGCGGAGGAAAAAGTAGATAAACTAATAGAAAGTTATAGAAGAGGGGAGCTTCAAAGATTACCGGGAAGAACATTAGAAGAGACCCTAGAAATGCAGATAATGAAAGTTTTGGCCGAAGCTAGAGACAAAGCAGGAGACATAGCAAGCGAACATCTTGGGCTTGAAAACCACGCAGTAATAATGGCAGAAACAGGGGCTAGAGGAAGCACGCTTAATTTAGCCCAAATGGCCGCATGTGTTGGTCAGCAATCCGTTCGTGGCGAACGTATCAAACGTGGATACAGAAATAGAACGCTTCCACACTTTAAGGTGGGAGATTTAAGCGCCAAAGCGCGAGGATTTGTTGCATCAAACTACCGCACTGGGCTTGATCCAATAGAGTTCTTTTTCCATGCAATGGGTGGAAGAGAAGGGCTTGTAGACACAGCTGTAAGAACTTCTACAAGTGGATACATGCAAAGAAGATTAATAAATGCGCTCCAAGACCTAAAAGTTGAATATGACGGTACAGTAAGGGATGCCTCAAGCAGAATAATTCAATTAGTTTATGGAGAGGATGGCGTGGACCCCGCGAAGAGTGATCATGGGAAAGCAGTTAATATTGATATTATTATTGAAAAGGTCCTAAGTGAGAGTGAACGAACATGACGGAAAATATCCAAAAGGAAATAAAGAAGAAACTCAAGGAATTACAAAAGAAAAATATTCTTCCTCCTCTAATCATCGAACAGCTTAGAGAAAAATTATTACAATTAAAAATCACCAAAAAACAGCTTAATCGCATAATAGAGGAGGTTATTAAAGCTTATAAGATGGCACTAGTAGAACCTGGAGAGGCTGTGGGCACCGTTGCAGCTCAATCCATTGGAGAACCTGGTACCCAAATGACGTTGAGAACTTTTCATTATGCGGGAGTTGCTGAGCTCAACGTAACTTTGGGGTTACCACGTTTAATTGAAATAGTTGATGCTCGCCGAAATCCCTCAACACCAATGATGACAATCTATTTAGAAGAAGAATATTGTCATAGTGAAGAGAAAGCAAGAGAAATAGCACAAAAAATAGAGATGACAAAAATAGAAAACGTGGCAAGAAACGTTGAAATCGATCTAGTGAATAGACGTATACTTATAGTGTTAGACCCTGAACTCATGAGAAACAAAGGGGTAAAAATGGAAGAGGTAGCAGAACGACTTAAAAAACTTAAAAAGGGAGAAGTAGTTGTCGAGGATAACATAATATATGTTGAGCGAAAAACTGAAAAGCTGCCTGAACTTCAGAGATTACTAGAAAAAATAAGAAATCTTCAGATTAAGGGAATCAAAGGAATAACAAGAGTTATCATAAGAAAAATCAAGGAAACAAATGAATACGTCCTTTATACTGAGGGTTCAAATCTGGCAGAAGTTATAAAAGTCCCAGGAGTTGATTTTACAAGAACAAAAACTAATAACATACATGAAATAGCTGAAGTACTCGGTATCGAGGCAGCAAGAAACATAATAATAGAAGAGGCAATGGGAGTACTTGAAGAACAAGGTCTCGACGTCGACATTAGGCACATCATGCTTGTAGCAGATCTAATGACGGCCACCGGGGAGGTAAAGCAGATAGGAAGACATGGTGTAAGCGGCGAAAAACCAAGTGTCTTTGCTAGGGCTGCTTTCGAAGTTACCGTGAAACATCTCCTAGAAGCGAGTCTAAGAGGAGAACAGGACGTATTAAGAGGAGTAGCCGAAAACGTTATAATAGGTCAAGAAATTCCTTTAGGGACGGGTTCACTGGAACTACTAATGTATACTCTAAAGCATAAAGAGGAGGAAAGTTCAAGTGGTTGATATAGATAAAGCAATCCGAATGGCTGTAAGAACTGGAAAAGTAATTCTTGGAAGCAAGAGAACAATTCAACTAGTTAAGCATGGTAAAGTTAAACTTGCGATAGTGGCATCCAATTGTCCAGCTGAAATTAAAAACGATCTTGAATATTATTGCAAACTTTCAAATGTCCCATTTTATACTTATGATGGAACAAGTTGGGACTTAGGAGCGGTTTGTGGAAAACCTTTCATGGTTGCCGCTATGGCGGTTGTTGACCCGGGTGATTCGGAAATATTAAAACTTGTGAAGGGAGAGAGCAATGGCATCGAGTAAAGTAAGATTAACTACAGAAGAAATTCAATATATAACCTTTTTTGAGGGATTAACAGGAGCTGTGGCTAAAGACTGTATAATAGACGAGAATGCTGACAGAATAATTTTTGTAGTTAAAACCGGAGATCTGGGACTAGCTATTGGAAAACGCGGGGCGAATGTTAAAAAAATAAGAAAACTTCTTGGAAAGCCAGTAGATATTGTTGAATATGCTGACACGCCGGAAGAATTAATTAAAAATGCTTTGTTACCAGCTAAAGTAAAGTCTGTGCACATAACTGAGCGAAGAGACGGTAAGAAAATTGCCATAGTTACAGTAGATCCAAAGGACAGGGGAATAGCGATAGGTAAAAATGGAAAAAATGTTGCAAAGGCTAGAATACTTGTACAGAGGCATTTTAATATAGATGATGTTATTATCAGTTAGGTTAACATTACTACTTTTGACAAAAAACTTAAATAAGGAGTGCATAATCTAAGCTTCGCAACATTGCACACTTAAAACTTCCACAGAAAGGGTCCAGAGGTAGAATCAAATGACAGGATTAAAAGCACCAAGAGGAGAATTTGCAGCTAGAAAACTAAAAATGAAAAGACAAAAATTCAGATGGAAGAGCTGGTCATATAAAAGAAGAATGCTTGGTCTAAGAGTAAAAGCAGATCCATTAGAAGGAGCTCCGCAGGCTAGAGGAATAGTGCTAGAAAAAGTTGGTATCGAAGCAAGGCAACCTCATAGCGCCATTAGAAAGTGTGTAAGGGTGCAACTAATTAAAAACGGGAAACAGGTAACTGCATTTGTACCCGGTGATGGAGGATTACTGTTTATTGAAGAACATGATGAAGTTATCATAGAGGGAATAGGTGGAAGAAAGGGAAGAAGTTATGGTGATCTACCGGGAGTAAGATGGAAAGTAATTAAGGTTAATGGTGTATCACTAAAAGCTCTTCTAGAGGGCAAGAAGGAAAAACCATTACGATGACCTGAATAATTTAAAGTAAGATCTAATATATTTGATATTAATTGATATATTGAATATCGCACTAAAAGCCTCTTAGATAAATTTATATAATTACCTAACTATTTCCCAAAAAACAATAATATTAAAAATTTAACAATAAAAACTCTCTTTAGGAGGGAAGACAATATGTCCGAAAAACCGCACCTAAACCTAGTAATAATTGGTCACGTGGACCATGGAAAATCCACACTGATGGGGCACCTCTTATACCTTGCAGGAGCCATAGATGAAAGAACGCTCAGAAAATATGAAGAGGAAGCAAAGAAAATCGGAAAAGAGAGCTTCAAATATGCTTGGGTTCTAGACAAACTGAAGGAAGAAAGAGAAAGAGGTCTAACAATAGACCTAGCATTCTGGAAATTTGAAACCAGCAAATATTACTTCACAATAATTGATGCTCCAGGCCACAGAGACTTCATAAAAAACATGATCACTGGTGCTAGCCAAGCAGACGCAGCAGTACTTGTAGTATCAGCCAAAAAAGGAGAATTCGAAGCTGGGATAGGCCCAGGTGGCCAAACAAGAGAGCACGCCTACCTAGCGTTCACACTAGGAGTTAGCCAAATAGTTGTAGCTATTAACAAGATGGATGACCCCTCAGTAAACTGGAGCCAAGAAAGATATCAAGAGATAAGAAATGAAGTAGCCCAACTATTAAAAGAAATAGGATATAAAGTGGACAAAATACATTTCGTCCCAGTTTCTGCGTGGACGGGAGATAATCTAGTAAAGAAAAGCGATAAAATGCCATGGTATGATGGCCCTACCCTTATGGAAGCTCTTGATCAATTTGAGGTACCACCAAAACCAATCGACAAACCCTTAAGGATCCCAATACAAGATGTTTACAGTATTACTGGTGTCGGGACAGTTCCGGTTGGAAGAGTTGAAACCGGTGTACTAAAAGTTGGAGATACCGTTGTATTCGAACCAGCAGGTGTAAAAGGAGAAGTCAAAAGCATTGAAATGCACCATGAACCTCTTCAACAAGCCGTACCAGGTGATAACATAGGATTCAACGTCAAAGGAGTTTCCAAGAAAGACATACGCAGAGGAGATGTTGCAGGACATCCCGACAAACCACCGACAGTAGCAAAAGAATTCATCGGTCAAATAATAGTAATCTGGCATCCAACTTCCATTGCACCAGGATACACGCCAGTACTTCATGCCCACACGGCACATGTTGCTACGCGGTTTGCCGAATTACTAACAAAGATTGACCGAAGAACTGGACAAATTGTAGAAGAAAAACCAGCATACCTAAAAAGAGGTGACGCTGCTCTAGTTAAATTTGTGCCAACAAGACCCTTTGTAATAGAAAAATATGCGGAACTTCCACAACTTGGAAGATTTGCCGTCAGGGATATGGGTAAAACAGTTGCAGTTGGCATCGTGAAGGAAATTGTGCCAGCTAAATAACCTTTTATCTTTTTCTTCAGGTGACGTCAAATGCAAAAAGCGAAAATAAGACTCACGTCAACTAACGCTCAACAAATTGAGGAGATATGTCAACAGATAAAAAACATAGCTCAAAGAACAGGGGTACATATTTCAGGACCAATACCATTACCAACTAAAAAATTAAAAGTCCCCGTACGAAAGTCGCCATGTGGCGAAGGGACCGCAACTTGGGAACATTATATATTAAAGCTACATAAGCGGCTAGTTATTATCGATGCGGACGAACGGACATTACGTCAAATTATGAGAATAAGAATACCCCCAGAAGTGTTTGTCGAGTTAGAAGTAACGTAAAAACTTAATTGCTTAGATTGTAGTCTTTTTACCCAAACGTAACTACAGATACTCGATTTATCGGATTTTACCATTTTTTAACTGCTAGTAAAAAGATTCAATGTTAATTAATTATTTACATACAGATTTTTGGTGCTGTATTTCAACATTTTTATGAAAAGCACCCTTAAGGTTTAAAAACAAAAATTTCAATAAACCATGTGAAGAAGAAAATTTACCTAGAGATAATAGTAGTGACCTATTGCGTTATATAGGATGATGCGCCGGGGTAGCCAAGTGGACTACAGGTTTTATGCCGGTTAGGGCGCGGGCCTTGAGTGCCATAAATGAAGAGTTCCAAGATAGCCCGTGGCCCTTACGGGCCGCGTGGGTTCAAATCCCACCCCCGGCGCCATTATCTATCTAAAAAGAACTGAATTTTAAGGGTGATTTTGATGGCAGGTGGCTTTGAGTTTCTAGAGCACACTGCAGATGTTTATATAAAAGCATGGGGAGATACTCTGGAAGAGGCTTTTGAATGGGCAGCGGTAGCTATGTTTGAAGTTATGACGGACTTAAATAAAGTAGAGCCAACGAAGAAACACGAAATTTCTGTTAATGCTGAGGATCTCTACGCGTTATTATATGAATGGCTTGAAGAACTACTTTTCATTTTTGGTTCACAAGGAATTGTTTTCTCTAGATTTAAGGTGCACAAGATAATGCAGAAAGAAAATGACATATATACATTAGTTGGTGAAGCCTGGGGTGAACCCTTTAGCATTGAAAAACATGATCAAAGAACAGAAGTAAAAGCCATAACTTACTCTTTAATGGAAATTGATAAAAGCAAGGATACGGGTCAATGGACCATTAAATTTGTGCTAGATATATAGTTTTGCAGTAAATTATCTAAATTTCAAAGTGATCTGATCTATCAACAATCTTGGTGTTACATTTCTCCCTTTTCTTAAAAGTCTGATAAATCCATTTTTCTGCAAAACAATAAGATCTTGATAAACATTCTTAATGTTCCTATTTAGATAACGCGCAAGGCTGGATATAGATTCAAATTCTTCTCTTCCCAAAACTATCAATATTTTTAGCCTTTCCTTTGTTAATATCTTTTTTAAAGAATCTATATCTTTCTCTTTAATTTCCTCCAGTACGTAATCCAGTTCTTCTCCTTCTTCGTATGCTTTATATGCATGTAACAATCTTCTCCACTCCAAATACTCTAACGCTTCATTAAGCGTTGCCATTCCTTTACCTATTCTTTGCCCAAGGTTCTCTATATTTCCATATTTTAATTCGTAGATTCGTATTTTTGCAAGAACTTCATCAGGTTCCAGCCTCCTGAGAAAAACTACATTTATTTTCATCTAAATCACCAAGGAATTTGTATGCATTTTTAATTTACACACTTTAGAGAACTTAAGATGCACGTTTTAAAACATAACCGTTAAGTTCAAAAATGTTTTATCTGTCTATTTGAGAGGTGTTTTACATTGAAATACTCACCAAAGATAAAACCCTTTATTTCTATCTTCATACCAGCTTCTATCCTTGATGAGGTACCAGATCCTAAACAGAAGGCTATTAAAATCGGAATGATAGGTAGAGCTGCGGCTATTTTTCGAGTTGAAGAAATAGTTATATATCCCGATAAAATTGGAAAAAATTACGAAGAAAAATCAGAGTATATAGAAAATATGCTAAGATACCTGGAAACACCGCAATACCTTAGAAAAAGGCTGTTCAAACTTTCCAAAGAATTTAGGTATGTGGGCTTATTGCCACCCCTTGCTACACCTCACCACCCCCTCAAAAAGAAATTTGATGAATTAAGGAACGGAGAGATAAGAGAAGGCTTTGTGGTTAAAACCCTAAAAGGGAAAGCGCTTGTCGATGTGGGTACCGAAAAACTACTTCCAGTCGTTTTAAAAAACACAAAGATCTCAAAGGGAGAGAGAGTTACAATAAAAATCATTAAAAAGAATAAAAGGACATTAGGGGTGCCTGTTTCAAAAAATGAAATAAACATCTACTGGGGATTTAAAATAACAACAGCAAAGGAACCACTTGGGACATTTTTCAAAAAGTTTCACTATGATTTAGTAATTGCTACGTCGCGTTACGGGAAACTAATAACGGATATTTATGAAAGTATTATTAGTGATCTTGCTCGTGTAGATACGGTTGCATTGCTTTTTGGTTCTCCTCGAGAAGGTCTACATGAAATTTTGAAAAGAGAATCAAAGAAACTTTCTGACATAGCAGATTACATTGTTAATATGATTCCAGGGCAAGGTGTGCGAACTGTGAGAACTGAAGAAGCCATATATGCATCTCTAACTATCATAAATTTTCTGCAATTTTTATGTTTTAAAAAATAAGAAATGTGGCAGGTTCAGCGATAAAATTTTATTTAGTCATGAAGGGGAAAAATTTAAATGTCATGCTAAGGTGAGATAGGTAGTCTTTTAAGTCTTCAAGATAATTTCATTATCTCACCTAGAATTTAATGTTAAAGGAGGATGCAGCATGGGTCATCGAAAGAAGCATGCACCAAAAAGAGGGTCACTGGCATACTTACCACGTAAAAGAGCAGCAAGACCAATCGGTAGAATTCGTCATTGGCCCGAATATTTAGAGGAACCAACAATCTTAGGTTTCGCTGGATATAAGGCAGGAATGACGCATGTGGTTATCATAGAGAATGACCCCAATAGTCCATTTTACGGACACGAAATAGTAAAGCCCGTAACGGTAATCGATGCTCCTCCACTCGTGGCGTGCGCAATTAGAGCTTATGAACAAACCCCATATGGCCTCAGATCTATAGGGGAAGCCTGGTCAAACAATCTAAACAAGGATCTTAGCCGAGTATTCCCTATACCGAAGAATCACGATACAGACAAATCATTAAAGAAATTAGAGGATGAATTAGATAGAATAGATGAATTAAGACTTATAGTTCACACCCAGCCAAGAATGGCATCAGGAGTACCGAAAAAGAAACCTGATATCATGGAATATAAAATAGGTGGAGGAACAATCGAAGAACAGTTTGAATACGCAAAAAATGTATTAGGAAACGAGATAAGAGTTAAAGATGTTCTCAAAGAAGGAAGTTTTGTTGATGTTGTGGCTATTACTAAGGGGAAGGGATTCCAGGGTGTTATAGCAAGATGGGGAGTCCGAAGAAAACAACATAAGTCGAGAAAAACTGTCAGAGAAGTAGCAGCAATAGGCGCATGGCACCCCGCAAGGGTCCGTTATACCGTGCCACGAGCTGGTCAAATGGGCTATCATCAAAGAACGGAATATAATAAATTAGTACTAAAAATAGGAGAAAATGGTCAAGAAATTACTCCGATAGGAGGTTTTCCTCACTATGGCATTGTACGAGGCGATTACGTAGTACTCTTAGGATCTTGCCTAGGAACCGTAAAACGTCTAGTCAGGCTTCGGTATGCAATTAGACCACCCAAAGAGACCATCAAGGAACCTTCACAGATAGTGTATATTAGCACTTCTTCCAAACAGGGCAAATGATAGGAGGAGGAAAGATGATTATTCATATTTATGATTTAGAAGCCAAACCAATAGGAGAAATAACATTACCACGTGTATTTGCAACACCTTTTAGACCAGATGTTATAAGAAGAGCAGTAATATCCTCCATCTCAATGCGTATACAACCCTACGGAGTCGATAAAAGAGCTGGTAAACGCACAACAGCAGAGTCTTGGGGACCTGGATATGGCGTTGCTAGGGTGCCAAGAATCAAAGGAAGTCAATACTCCGCGGCTTCACGAGCTGCCTTTGCCCCAATGACGGTTGGAGGTAGAAGAGCCCATCCTCCAGTCCCAGAGAAAAAAATAGGTGAAAAAATAAACAAAAAAGAAAAAAAATTAGCATTATTTTCAGCTATAGCAGCAACTGCTACTCCGTCTATTGTTAAATCACGCGGACACATAATAGATCAAATACCAGAACTTCCACTAGTAGTTTCAGATGATCTTCAAAAACTTAAAGAGACCAAAGAGACAAGGGAAGCATTCATAAAACTGGGAATCTGGCCTGATATTGTTAGAGCAAAAAGTAGAAAGAGAGTAAGATCAGGCAAAGGAAAGATGCGCGGAAGAAAATATAAGAGAGCAAAAGGACCCCTAATCGTGATAAGCGAAGATGAAGGTATTGTAAAAGCAGCCAGAAACCATCCAGGTATTGATATTGTTCGTGTAGACTTATTAAATGTAGAACTTCTAGCACCAGGAGCCTGCCCCGGTAGGTTAACAGTCTGGACAAAATCAGCAATCGAACAACTGAACAAATTTTCATTGTAAGGGGGATTGTTAATGGAATTTGTCCCTCATAAAATAATTATAGCACCGGTGGTTACCGAAGCAGCACTAGAATTAATTGAAAAAGAAAATAAACTCACATTTATAGTTGATCGAAGAGCTAATAAACCAACTATTAAAAGGGCAGTTGAAAGTCTTTTCAAAGTTAAAGTTGATAAAGTAAATACCTTAATTACACCCGATGGACGCAAAAAAGCCTATGTCAAATTAAGTCCGGAATATAGTGCAGCTGATATTGCAACCAAGCTGGGTATATTCTAATGGAGGTAAATAAATATGGGTAAGAGAATTCTTGTTCAAAGAAGAGGTCGTGGAAGTCCCACATTCAGGGCTAACACTCATAAGCGAAGAGGAAAAGTAAAATATCGTCCACTTTCCGATAAAGAAGTTAAAAAGAAAGTTGTAGGTAGGATAATTGAGCTTCTCCATGACCCTGGGCGGGGAGCCCCCGTCGCGCGTGTAAGATTTGAAGATGGAGATGAAAGACTTATCTTGGTCCCTGAAGGGTCATATGTAGGGCAGCTCATAGAATGTGGAATTGAAGCACCATTAAAACCTGGAAATGTACTCCCTCTCGCCCACATACCTGAAGGAACACTTGTCTGTAATATTGAGGGGGTTCCTGGAGACGGTGGAAAGTTTGCTAGAGCATCAGGAACCTATGGGATTGTAGTAACGCATACCGCTGATAAAACATATGTACAACTTCCTTCTGGTCGAGTAAGAGCATTTAACCCAGCTTGCAGGGCAACAATAGGCGTTGTTGCCGGAGGCGGGAGAATAGAAAAACCTTTCGTTAAAGCAGGTAAAAAGTATCATCTCGTTAAAGCTAAAGGCTGGAAGTGGCCAATAGTAAGGGGGGTTGCAATGAATGCTTGTTCACATCCACATGGCGGCGGTAGCCATCAGTCACCTGGTAGACCAACAACGGTACCCAGAACAGCACCGCCTGGAAGAAAGGTCGGTCACATAGCTGCACGTAGAACAGGGAGAAAGAAGAGATAGTTCTCATTTTTAAAACCTAAGTAATATTTAGATATTTCAGATATATTCCCAATCTATTTATAATATCACTCTCTTCTTTTAATCAAACCATATGGAGGTTTCTGATGAAGTTAATTACTGTACACTTACCTGAAGCTTACCTTGAGGGACTGGATAAGTTAGTTAAACGTAGAATGTATCCAAATCGTAGTGAGGCTATTAGAATAGCCATCAGAGACCTTCTAAAGAGAGAACTATGGGAACAAGTTAAGTTATGGGGGGATCGTCTCTGAAGGCGCTGATAAAAGATGCTCTGAACCATTCTAGAGTAGAAAAAGGTAGAACCTACGTGAGAGAACCTGGAAGGGCGAGAATAGTTGTTGTGGGAACCGGTGGCGCGGGAAATAATACTGTGAATAGGCTAATGACTATTGGAATACAGGGCGCTGAATGTATAGCGGTAAATACCGATAAACAACACCTAGATAGTGTAAAGGCTCATAGAAAGATTCTGATAGGGGAAAACCTAACTAAGGGTCTTGGTGCTGGAGGATTTCCAGAAATAGGTGCAGCAGCAGCGGAAGAGAGCCGAGATATCCTTACTGAGGTTCTTTACGACACTGATTTAGTATTTATAACTTACGGTCTTGGTGGAGGAACCGGGACGGGTAGTGGTCCCATAATAGCTGAGATAGCAAAGGAAAACGGAGCTATTGTTGTCGGCGTAGTTACCATGCCATTTAAAGTAGAACGTGCACGAGTAAAAAAAGCAAAAGAAGGGTTAAGAAAGTTAATTAAGAAAGCAGATACAGTTGTTGTAATAGACAATAATCGTTTATTGGAAATAGCACCAGATTTACCAATTGATGAAGCATTTAGCGTTGCAGACGAGATACTTGCAAACATGGTTAAAGGAATTACAGAAACTATCGCATTGCCTTCATTAATAAATCTTGATTATGCTGATGTAAGGGCCATTATGAGTAATGGTGAAGTTGCAATAGTAGGTTTAGGTGAAAGCAGTGGACATGACAGAGCAAGAGAAGCAGTAATGGATGCGTTGCAAAGCCCTCTCCTAGATATTGACATTACAGGAGCGAAGGGGGCTCTCATACATGTCAGTGGTGGACCAGACATGAGTCTACGGGAGGCAGCAAGATGCGCCGAGATAGTAGTTGAGAAAATGGATCCAAATGCGCAAGTCATATGGGGTGCTAGAGTAGATCCGCACTTAGAAGATCTATTACGTGTTATTCTTATAGTTACTGGAGTTAAAAGTCCTCATCTACTTGGTCCTAATGACGGGAACAATTTAGAACTTTTCGAAGAGGAATTTGGCGAATTAGAAGAAGATAGTTACCCCGGTATATCTAGAAAAACCGAAATTAAAAGTTTTGATGATGTTAGAGCACTATTAGATGGGAAGAAACTTTCCTTTACAGTAAAAGATGGAAAATTAGACCTAAAGAAACTAGTAGAACCACTAGATTAAAAATTACTTAAATTGCTACGTAAAATATACTTCTACAGTACTGAAATCTATTAAATTTACAAATTATGTTATTTAAATCATAATAATAATATTTGGATTATGTTTATTATTTTTCACTATAAGATTTTAACTGAGGTGTTTAATCTT
>JAGGSW010000034.1 GCA_021158895.1 Candidatus Odinarchaeota archaeon
CGGTAATTAGTTAAATGATGATGACAGGTTCACGTTGTTTTTGAGGAATTGTATCGTTCATTTGCAACAAAATGTCTTATACAACATGTTTACGTAAGATATTTCGCCGAAATTCATCACATAAATGTTTATTTTAATATACAATCGTAAAATTTATTAACAAAATTTTTAATATTACTCGCGCGAAGGAGGTTGATTTCATGCTGGAAATGTTCCTAGAATATTTGGGTATAACTCTTTCAATCGGATTAGCGGCAATAGGGGCAGGTCTTGCGATCTCAAGCGTGGGTAGCTCACTTAGCGGTGCAATAACAGAAAAACCCGAAACATTCGCAAAGCTTCTGATTCCAGTAGTCTTAGGAGAAGCCATTGCAATATACGGTATGCTAGTATCGTTCATAATCTTAAGCACTGGTGGAGAACATACATGGGACTTCGCTTTCAAAGCAGTGTGCGCAGGTGCAATTACAGGAGTAACCGGCATGGCATCTGGTATAGGAATAGCTTCGACAGGAAGTGCTATGGTTGGCGCAATAGCTGAAAAACCAACAGTTTTCAGCAAGTCCATGATAACAGTCGTCCTAGCAGAAGCTATCGCTATCTATGGTTTGCTAATAGCGTTCATGTTACTGATGCAATAAAGAAGTTAATGAGACTACGGGGAGAGAGATGCAAAGAAGCTCTTCAAAAAACAAAAATAGGTCATTAAAAGCGTTTAAAGTACTTGGACTCAGTACCGACCTCCCGATAATGACATTTATCTTAGCTTACATCGGATATGCAACTTTCGGCTGGCAAGCCATCCTGCCATTTGGTTTACTCGGCTATTTCCTAGGAGTACTCTCCATGTATACAATGATAAAACAGTTAGAAAAGGTAGAAAAGAAAAAGCATTAAAAACCTCATTACATTTAAATCCTGATATCTATTAAGTTTTCTTGCTATAGTTTAAAAATAACCTTGTAACAGATCAAAAACGAAAGAAAAATACGCTTTCCTTTCAGATATTTTTATCTTACGTATTCTTGTGCGATATCGGAAAACTTATATAGAAGAGCCTAAATTATTTATCGCAAACCTAAAACATCGAAAATTAGACGCGAAAATAAAAAATTACAAAACTAAATCTCATTTATTGGGAGGTTAAACAATTGGAAATGACTGCTGTTGCTTTAGCTGTATTAGGGGCTTCATGTGCTGTTGGGTTAAGTTCTTTGGGTGCGGGTTTTGGCATAGCATACTCGGGTGCTGCTATGTCTGGAGCTGTAGCAGAGAGGCCTGAGGCCTTTACAAAGAGTTTAATTGCTGTCGTCTTAGCAGAAGCATTAGCTATATACGGACTCCTAATATCATTCATGATACTGATGCAAATATAAAGTCCTTAAATTTTCAACAAAGTGGATAACAAGTGGTAAAAAATAGAAGTTAAAATTTTATTTTGTCTCTCTTACCTTTTAATTACTCCAGTCACCCAGAATAGATGAAGCCACATTACAAAAGTACCAACAAGGGTACCCACTAATATACCAAGAACCTCGTTACCGTATTGTTGTCCAATTATGTATCCAATAGCAGCGAAGATCACGATGTCAAGCACGATACCAGAATATTTAAAAAGTTCACTCCAAGCGGCCCTTTCCTCACTCATCATTGATACGTCCTTCCAAGGGGTTTTGTGATAGAATAATTCTTATTCTCCATATATTAAGTATTTCCTTATGTGTAGTGGTATAACCTTCTCTTCTTTTCCTACAATTATTGTTTTTAAGTTCTTTATCTCAAACCACTTTAAGTTGAGATAACACAATACTGTACCTATCTGGAATGGATATCCAAGTCCTACTTTCCTGCTTATGTCGTAAATAAGTTTATCAAGTTCTACTTCGAAAGCTGTTAACGACTTCTCTTCTTCATACATTCTTAAAGCCCTATGCATAACGGTCTCATAGGGGTAGACTGTCAGTGCCTCAGCAGCCTCCGTAATGTTTCTTGCATACAAACCTCTCTCTACAGCTTCTTTCTTTAACTTATATTTTGCCTTAAGTAAAAAGTCTTGAATAGTGGAAGGATTAAGATCTAAAGACTTACCTCTCAATATTACCTTGATGTTTATTGTATCTATTTCTGTTCCTACTACACGTTCTGCTGCCTGTTTATCTACACCTTTCATGTTATCCTCAATATATCTCCATATTTCTTCAAAAGCTGTTTTATCAATAGCCACCTCAAGAGGGAAGATGTTTTCAGTTTCTTCATAGTATCTCCATCTTTCTTTTATAGCCTCTTTAAAGATTTTGATTGGAATAGCATCAATCATTTCTTTTAAATCCTTTTTCCTTAATAGTCCCTCACATAAATCCCTTGTAAGAGTATCAACAGGTATCACATATCGCATAGCTTCCTCTAACGGTAAATTCGCAGCCTTAACTCTTATAAGAGTCTTAAGTGTTCTAGCCTCAAATTTCATCCGTACATTATCTAGGAACGTCCGTACTTTGTTGGGAGAAGACCTATAAACAGCATTAAAAGCTTCTATAAAGTCTTCGGAGAAAACCCTATCTAGACTTCTTGAATTTATTTCTTCAAAAGGTAGCTCAGCTAGTCTTGGACCGTAAGGGCTTTGCTCCAATAGTCTTACCATGGTTTGGAAACTCTCAGCACCAATCAAAGAATCTATAGCTTCTTTGGTAAGTAATCTACCCATCATTCCTCTGACTTTCGCATTTATATAAGCATATTTCGCTACACTACCCACTTTCCTTCACCGTTATAAAGAAAAATAATTAGGAATTAAAAATGTTACATTTTAAGTACAGCTTCTGCTGCTTTCTCAGCAATTTCTACTGCCGGCTCCCACCAAATACCTATGAAGAGTATCTGAATAGTCAGGATAACTAGGGGTATCAATATCGGCAATGGAGCTTCTCTTATATGTTCCATTTCTTTCCTTGGCTCAGCAAATATTATAATGTGTATTAATCGTAAATAATAGGCTACTGAGAAAGCGCTGTTAATAAGAGTTAAAGCTGCAAGCACCAGTTGTTTACCCTTAACAGCTCCCCATATTATCATAAACTTTGAAACAAATCCATTTAGCCCTGGAACTCCTGCAATAGCTAAACATCCCATAAAGAAACAGAATGCAGTAACAGGCATCTTGCGTCCTATACCCCTAAGTTCATCCAAGTTTCTGGTACCTAACTCATGGATGAAAGCCCCTGCACAAAGGAATAACATCCCCTTCATTATGGAATGGTTAAGTATGTGAAGAAGCCCTCCAGCCACACCTATTGTAGCTGCTGCTTCACCTACGCCATTCATCATTCCCACAGATAAACCTGCAAAAATGTACCCTATGTTCACTATGCTGGAATATGCTAACAGTCTTTTGATATCTTCTTGAAGTAACGCCATTATGTTGCCCACAGTCATGGTTAGAACTGCAAAGACAGCAATTATTGTTCCGTAATCCAATACTGTAACTGGGAAAGCAAGAAGTAAGATACGTAAAATACCATATACACCAGTTTTGATGACTACTCCCGATAACATAGCGCTAATTGAGCTGGGTGCAGCTGGGTGCGCATCTGGTAGCCAAGTGTGTAGTGGTACTATTGATGCTTTAACCCCAAACCCTATCACTAGCATACCTATTATAATGTATAGAGATGGATTTGCCTCTGTACTTAGCAAAGCTTGGTGTAGAGCTTCGAAATTAAGTGTTCCAGTAAGCCCATATAAAAGTGATATTGCATAAAGTAGGGTAGCGGAGCCGAAAGCTGACATTATAAGGTATTTGAAGCCTGCTTCTACAGGCTCCCATGTTTCTTTTCGGAATGAAACAAGCGTGTAACTTGACAAGCTCATTAACTCCCAAGCAACAAAGAGTGTAAACAGATCTCCAGCATATACTACTAAATTCATTCCACCAATTAGAGCTAATAGAAGTGCATAATATTTGTCGAGCCCTGTGTCCTTTTCCATATATGCAATACTGTATATTGTTACTAGAAAACCTAGGTTGCTGAAGACAAGAGACATAAACCAGCTTAACATATCAACCCTAAGACAAGCTCCTGTAGGAGGCTCAAATAGATAAAACGTGATCGTACCTTGTGTGGAAACAGTCTGGTAGAGATTCACCACCGATACTATATTTCCCAATGCTATTACTGCTGCAATGTAATCTCTGGCCCTTTCAATGCCCATTTTCCTCAAGATTATACTGAGTAGTGGGATTGCAATAGCACCTAAAAATGGTATTAATAAGGGGTATAATATTTCCTGCATCATTTTAACCACCGATCAATTTTTCTATTTCTTCAGCAGCTGGAACTAATATTCTTAATACAAGATCAGGGTAGAAACCTAACAGTATTGCAAGGAAAGCCAGAAGAGCCATGGGCGCCAACATAGTAAGAGGAGGTTCCTTGACGTTTTCAAACTCTTCTCTCGGTGGGCCGAAGAACACTCTTCTTATCATCCAGAGGATATAGCCAGCTGTTATGACAGTGGATATCACAGCTATCACTGCAAGTATCAACATTGGTATACTCCAAGACCCAGCTCCAGATGCAGCTATAAAGGCACCTGCAAATATTAAGACTTCACTAACGAACCCGCTGAGAGGCGGTACGCCAACCATGGATAACCCAGCTATCAATGTTATTGTCGCGGTTATTGGCATTTTCCCAGCTAGTCCTCCAAGTTTATCCATATCTCTGCCCTTTATTTGATCGATTTGATGCATCAGAACTCCTGCGACCATGAAGAGAAGACCTTTACTTATTGCATGATTTACGATATGAAACATTGAACCACTTATTCCGGTTGCTGTACCCGCTGCTAACCCTAAGAACATGTAGCCCATTTGAGATATACTTGAATATGCTAGCATTCTCTTAAAGTCTTTTTGAGCTAGGGCTAGTACGCCACCATAGATCATTGTTATAACTGCTATCGTCATGAAGGTAGTGGTATATATAACAAATGTTGTCCCGAAGAATGTTAGAAGGATTCTAGCAATTGCGTAGACTCCACATTCACTCATAACACCTGAAAGAATAACACTTATTGGGGTTGGGGCTTCTGAATAAGTATCTGGCAACCAGCTATGTAACGGAAATAACGCCATTTTCACTGCGAAACCAAGCATAAAGAGAGCCACTATCAGTTTAAGAGTTGAAGCTGGAGCTGCCGCTATACCGCTGACCATTTCTGTTGCATATAAATCGAATGTTGCTGTAAGACTCCATGTGGCTGCGATGCCTAAAATTATACATATAGCACCTAAATGGGTGAACATGAAATACTTAAAAGCTATCAACTGGGCTTTTTCTGACGTGCCCCAGCGGGCAACTAGTAACCATGATGGAATTAACATTATTTCCCAGAATATGTAGAATTGAACCAAGTTTGTTGCCAGAACAACACCAACCATACCTGCTATGTATAGAAGCAAAAGTGCAAAGTAAAGTTCCTGGTTATGTTCACGTGACATGTACTCTATGGAATAAAGTGTTGCAAGTGTGCATAATAGTAATATCATCCCTACGATGGGAGTACTTAGGTTATCTGCTCGTAACCCAAAGGTTAGAAATGGTGCGCCAAACATTTCAGCCCATGTATATGTCTCAACGTATAAGTTTTCTTTAAGAACTGCAGGTACCACAGATAGTGAAAATATCGTTAGAGATATCAGCGAGAAAGTAAACGCTAGCCATCCAGCAGCTTTTGTTGACCGCTTACCTACAGCATAAACTATTGGTGCACCAACAACAAGCAACACAATCATGATTAAAAGCGAGCCACTCATTCTTTTCCCTCCTTATCCGAAGAGTAATAGTAATAGTATTGCAATTATGCCCAGCATTGCAGCAATCATATTATAGTTTAAATCGCCAGTATGTGTTTTTCTAAACGCTTGACTGAAGCTACGTACAACCCATGCTAACGCGTAGTTAAATCTATCAATTATAGCTTGATCAAAGAACTTGTAAACTGCGTTGCTAAGTTTTATGAAACCTCCAACAATCACTTTCATATAGAAATCGTTAATATACCATCTATTGTAGAAGAAACTATGTACAGCCCTGAAGAATCCATGCTTTTCTAAGAATTCTTCTGGATCTATCTTGCGACTCCAGTAGAAGTAGTATGCAGGAATTCCTCCCAGAGCAAGTGCACCTAATGTCATGAAAATCGTCGGAGATGTTACAGTTTTTACAAGGATTTCAAATGAAGCATGAACATCTACTCTTTCCCAACCTTTTAGCATAAATACTTGGAATGCTGGGGCAAGTAAGCCACCTATGACCGACACAGCAGCTAAAACAGCCAATGGAACCCACATCACCGGAGGAGCTTCATGTATGTGTTCTCCCCTGCGCTTTCTTTCCTTAATGTACTCACTTTCAGGCCATATGAATATTATAGCTATTAGTCTAATACTGTAGAATAGTGTCATTGCAGCAGTTATCACTGCTATAAATAATAGAATGTAGCCAGTTGCACCAATAATTGCATAGCCATGTTGGTAAGCTTCTTCTGCTAAGACCCATGCAGCATCAAATATTGATTCTTTTGACCAGAAGCCACTGAAGGGGGGTATACCAGCAAGTGACAATGCACCTATAAACATACACTTGTAGGTTATTGGCATATATTGTTTTAATCCACCCATTTCGAACATGTCTTTTGTTTCGGTAGCATGTAAAATGGCGCCAGCTGAAAGGAACAAGAGAGCTTTGAAAACTGCATGTGACATTAAGTGGAATGTTCCAGCGTAGTATCCTTCAGCTATTTCTCCAGCAACATAACCTGTTAACCCTCCTATTCCAAGCGCAAGCATCATGTACCCTATTTGTGAAATCGTCGAGTAAGCTAATACTTTTTTAACTTCTCTTGCTACCATTCCCATCGTTGCAGCTAGAAAAGCTGTAAAAGCACCTATGCATGCAACTACCAATGAAAATGTGCATAAAGCGTTTGTAAGGTTAGTTGCTTCGAACACTTCAACAAATATTGGTAGTACTCGGGCAACTAAGTAAACACCAGCCTTTACCATTGTTGCAGCATGTATGAGTGCGGAAACTGTTGTTGGACCTGCCATAGCTTCAGGCAACCATACATGTAGTGGGAATTGAGCGCTCTTACCTACTGGCCCACCAAAAAGTAAAATTATCGTAGGTATTAGTAATCCATTTGCTACAAGTAGCCTTACCCATTCCACCTGTTCTCTAAGCTCTAAAAAGTTAAATGTTGGGTTCCCAGTTCTTAGAGTTGAAGCATATATTGTTAATATCGCTATTAGGAGGGCTACATCTCCTACACGTGTTGTAATAAAAGCTTTCATTCCACACATGGCGTTATATTCGCCCTCAGTTTTATAGTCTGGGACTGGGCTAGGTTCTTTCTTCTTATGCCAGAAACCTATCAAAGCATAAGAACATAGACCAACGATTTCCCATCCTATAAACATTTGTAGGAAGTTATTGGATATAACTAGAAGAACCATTCCTCCAATGAAGAAGTTCTTGAAGAACCAGTATCTGGTTAAGTCTGGGTCTCCATGCATGTATCCTAGCGCGTACACCATAATCAAGGCGCCAAGACCGCCTGCAATGTTTGCCATAAATACACTGAGTGGGTCGACGAGAACTCCCATTTCAATACCTAATTTAGAAATCCACACCACTTTTGACTCGTAAGGAATGCTGCCAAGCACTTTGCCAGTAAACCAGTTTACTACTTGCCCGGCAAAAATATCGGGCACCATTGAAAGACCAAATATAAAGCCGACTATGCTGAATAGAACTGCTCCATAGTCTCTTACCTTATGGTTAATTTTTGCTAATAAAGGTGTTAAAATGGCTCCTATTACAGGAATACCCCAACATAGCCACGGTGCTAGAGGCAACATAGCTCAACAGCCCTCCTACCATTTTAATCTTCTCATCTTTCTAACATCAAGTGTTCTATAGTGTCGGTACACGAGAAGTGTAAGTGATAGCGCTAGAGCAATTACTCCTGCTCCAACACCAATGGAAACTATAACATAAGTACGGGCCAAAGGATCTAATCCTGCAGTCGTTGTACTAAGGGCAATGAAATTTAGATGGGCGGCATTGAGCAATATCTCAACGCCTATTATCATTTTAATAAGGTTTCTTTTGGTAGCTAAACAATATAATCCTATCGAGTAAAGTATCGCAGATGCAGCCAGATACCAATTCAACCCTATCATTCTTTCTCTCTCCTTTCTCTTCTAAATAGTACAGCTACACCTAAACCAGCTACAAATAAAGCCATTGCTTGAATTAGAACATCTATCACTCTTACTCGCCAAGTAGACTCAGCAACGTTTTGCAACATGCTTTGCATCTGTGGAGGTATTAAGCTAGGTAAGTTTAAAGTCTTTCCATAGGCAAACTGAATGCCAATATAACTTGTAGTTAGTATCTGCACTAAAATGACGGCTATAATTATAAAAAGAACGCCTCCTGGAATCTCTGCGATAATATCGTACATCTTTCCTTTCCCTTCTTCCTCACCGGGCTTCATTAAGCTTAATACTGCCAAGAAAAGCACAATGACGGCGCCAGCATATACTAAAAGATTAATAACTGCTACGTAAGGAGCGTAGAGTATGTAAAAAATTATACTCAAAACTGTACTCATAAGCCCAAGAGAAGCAACCGCATATGCTAACTTCTTTAGTTCAACGGCTAGGAGTGCAAACATAATTAGAAATACAATTAACGCAACTTCAACAACAAATTCCAAGCCCATTTCCATATCCCGCCTGATATGCTGTCGCTTTGTGCACTGCCTAATTATGATTGTAACCTAAAAAGTTTTCGCCCTAATGCTTAAAAGGGTGGGGTTTTAGTACTCGACTTCCCTTAAAAATTTCACTATTAAAGTTTAATACAGGGAGTTAAATTGGCTAGTAAAGCTGTAGAATTCGTAATAGAGGTTGAAAAAAGCAAAAGAGATAATTATTAAAGCAGAGAAAAAGGTTGAAGAGATAGTTGGGCAAGTAAAGAAAGAAGCAGAAAATGTAAGAAAAGCGATGCTAAAAAATGCCGAAATTGAAGCAGAAAAAGTTTGGAAAGAAATTTTGGCAAAGGCAGAAGAAGCAAAATATAGTCAAAAAGCAGAAGAAAACGCTGAAAACTAAAAACTGACTCAAGGAAAATTTTGAAGATGCGATAAAATTAATCATAAACACTATTGTTGGAGCGTGAAAATACTTGGGTGGGCAGACAGAAAAAATCAAAGAAATAATCGTTGATGAAGCAAAGGCAAAGCCGAAAAAATAATTACAGAGGCGAAAGAGAAAGCCTAAAAATACTCGATGAAGCTAAAGGGAAGCCGAAAAAGAAGCTGATGAAATAATCAATAAACGAAAAGTAGACGCAGAAGCTCGCGCTCGCCGTATAATATTGGAAGCAGAACTAGAAGCTAGATTAAAGATATTTAATGCAAAGGAAAGAAGTTATATCAAATGTCTTCGACACAACCCTAAAGGTTAAAGGGATTTTGTCAAACCCCAAATATAAAAAGATCCTAGAAAACTTAATCAAAGGTGCTGCGATAACGATAGGTGGAGGTAACTTGGAGGGTCTTTTACCAGAAAACACAAATATAGAGCTAAATCTATCTAAAATAGCTAAAGAAGTCGAAAAACAAACAAGAATAACAACCTCAATTGTTATCTCAAAGAATAAAGTCAAAAGTATTGGAGGAGCAATAGTTAGATCATTAGATCAGTCCTTTACAGTAGATAACACTTTTGAAGTAAGACTTGAAAGAGCATGGGAACAACTCCGTGTAAATGTAGCGAATGTTCTGCTTAAAACGTAACATTTTATTTTCCATTATCTAGAATCTCTAAGTAGGTTATTTTAGATTAAACCTCCTTCGTGTTAACTATAATTTAAAAATTAAACGAATTTTTATTTAATATATACAAATTACATAACAAATAATTTTTTCCTTAGTCTTTAAACTTAAATTACAAAAAAACGTCTTAGCTTGATCAATATTCCAACATTTTTCAACCTATTTCAATAGTAAAACATTACTATAGTTCTAGTTAATCTTCTTGCTCTTTTTTGTTCAAATATTCCTTCTAAGTTCCGGCGATCCTGTACTTCTTGCTTTTTTGAAAAATGATTATGTTGTACTTCTAAGAAGATAGAAAATTAAAGGTGGGGACGTAGGATTTATTTGTAGATGATATTATTAAGGTTGGAGGTTAAGATGCGACATAAATTTTGTAGATTTTGCTCCAAATTTGCTGCGACAACGATAAGATACTCTGGTCTTCCACTATGCAAGAAACACTTTGTGGAATATCTTGAGAAAAGAGTATTCAAAACGGTAAAAAAATACAGAATGATTCAGGAGGGGGAGAGAATTCTTCTTGGTGTTAGTGGTGGAAAGGATAGTATTGCTCTTCTTCACATACTTAAAGGTTTACAGAAAGAGTTAAAATTTGAGATTATACCGCTTTTCATAGATCTAGGGATTCAACTTAACAAATATTCTCAACTCAGCGGTGAAATAGCTAGAAGAAACTGTGAAAAACTTGGATTAGATCTCATTACAGTAAAAATAAAAAATGAGTACGGCTTTTCGTTAGATGATGTTTTTTCTAAGCGATTAAAAAGACCCATTTGTTCTATTTGTGGCTTAATTAAAAGATACGTACTTAATAGAAAAGCTATTGAATTGTCAGCTGATAAGGTTGCGACTGGGCATAACCTCAACGACGAAGCATCTTTTATCCTTCAAAACTTCATAAACATGGATATTAAACTTCTCTCCAGACTGTCTCCAATTCAGCCAACATTCAATAAGCTACTTATAGGTAGAATAAAACCTCTCTTCGAAATTTACGAAGATGAGATATCTCTTTACGTGACGTTCAAAAATCTGGAATATATTGATATAGCTTGCCCATATGCAAAAGAAGCATCTACGTTGCAGTTAAAAAATATTTTAATTCAACTCGAGAACATAAGGCCAGGCGCAATTCTAACCATGGTTAGAGGGTTCCACGAGAAACTCAAACCCATACTACAAAACAAGCAAAAAATCGAAGAAGAAAAAGAGATAACTACCTGCAAGCTATGTGGAATGCCAACATCGACAGAAATATGTTCATTTTGTAGGCTAAAAAGTAAAATTATTAAAAACTAGACTCACATTCTTCCTCTCGTTTATATCGCATAAATCTGTGAATTTAGTAAGGTGTAGTTGAATTAAGTCTTAAGTAATAGCGTATAATGTTCACAAAATTGAGTTACAGCAAGGGTATGCAAAACAATGGGTTTAACATTCAACACTTAGAATGTTAATACATTAAGATAACATATGGGTCTTAATTCAATCCTACCTCTAATTTAAAACTAACATAGCTATTTACAAATTCGTAATTGCATAATTATTATTATAATTGTTAACATTTACTTAGGAAATTTACTAATAGACTGCGTATCCATCATTATATTTGTGACAGAATTTAATTAGGGATTCATCTTTATCCAATCGATACACTTTTATTAGATGAATGAAGGTAGTAGTTGGCTGAGTGTTAGGACTGCTGGAGGTTTAGTGATATGCAAGCCTTAGCAACTTGGGTCGGACTATTAATTTGTTTGCTTATAGCAGTCGTATTCTACTTTCTAGGGAAAAAAATAGCTCCTCCAAGCGAGGAAAACCCTGAAAAAACCGCTCCCTACGCGTGCGGTGAAGACTACCCACCCGAAAAGATCCAGATGTATATTCATAACTTTTACTACATTGCCTTCTTTGTGCTTTTCGAAATAGCAACCCTTATATTAGCATTATCCATGTTCTCTTTTTCGTTTTATGTGGTTGCAGCATATGCAATCATAGTTTTCCTAACCCTTTTGCAAATACCAAGGTGGTAGAAATGGCAGTATTAAGTAAACTTGTGAAATGGGCCAGAATAAAATCTCCCTGGATAATTCACTACAACTCTGGTGGCTGTAACGGATGTGATATCGAAGTTGTTGCAGCGCTAACCCCCAGATTTGATGTTGAACGTTTTGGGATTCTCCTTAAAGGAAGTCCTAGACATGCAGATGTACTAGTAGTAACGGGACCAGTAACCAGACAGACCAAGAAGAGACTGGTAAGAATATATAATCAAATGTCAGATCCGAAATTTGTCTTGGCTGTAGGCACGTGCACCATGACTGGAGGAGTTTTCCGTGGAGGATACGGTGTAGTAGCTGGAGTAGACGAAGTGATACCAGTTGACGTTTTTGTGCCTGGTTGTCCGCCTAAACCGGAAGCGATAATTCACGGGGTTGTAAAGTTATTAGAAAAATTACAAAAATTGTGAGGAAGGGGAGGTAAAAATGAGTGAGGAATTGTTGCTTGAAAATGAGGTGCTTGAAAATCTCAAGAAGTTTCTGGGAGATAAATTTGTAGACGGCTATGTTCAACGTAGAGGTCGAGTTTTCGTAAGGGTAACAATGGAGGCTTATAAAGAAGCATTAAAATATGCATTGGAAAAGTGGAATGCTTATCATTTATCAACTATAAGTGGAGTAGATAAGGGCGAAAAAATAGAACTTTTATATCATCTTCTAGAGCCTAAAAATAAATTAAGTATAACAATAGGAACAGAGGTTCCCAAGTCCAATCCAAAAATCGGTACAGTCTCAGATATCTTTCCGTCAGCACTCGTTTATGAGAGAGAAGTTTACGACCTTATCGGGGTAACATTCGAAGGTCATCCAAGCCTTAAACGTCTATTGCTACCCGAAGACTGGCCTGAAGGAGTTCATCCGCTCAGAAAAGACTGGAAACCTGAGCAAGTTAAATAATATTCTGGGAGGTGAAAATGTTGGAAGAAGAAGTTGAAGAAAAACGAGTGTTTAAAATACCTGTAGGCCCACAGCACCCGGCCCTTAAAGAATTTGAAAACTTCACGTTCACTGTTGATGGAGAAAAAGTTATAGATGTAGATTTTAGAATAGGTTATACTCACCGAGGAATTGAAAAACTAGCGGAATCAAAAACCTATATCCAGAACTTATATCTCTGCGAAAGAATTTGCGGTATCTGTAGTGCTGCACATCAAGGTTGTTATGCTCAAACGGTCGAAGAACTCGCCGGTATTACCGCTCCTCCCAGAGGAGTATATATTAGAACGTTAATCTGGGAATTAGAACGTATTCACAGTCACCTATTATGGCTTGGCGTCGCCGCACATGAAATAGGATTTGATACGCTCTTCATGTTAATTTGGCGCGACCGAGAAGTAGTCATGAGTCTACTAGAAATGATCTCAGGAAATAGAGTAAATTACGCGATGAGTACTGTGGGAGGAGTTCGTAGAGACATTTCAGATGAATTAAAACATAAAATATTAAAAGGACTAGATGTACTCGAGGAAAGAACAAAATACTATAAAGAAGTTTGCATGAAAGAACAAACAATCCTAGCTAGGGCTGCAAACGTAGGAATATTATCAAAAGAAAAAACATTAAAACTTAATGCAGTCGGTCCGACAGCTCGCGCATCTGGAGTTGACGTGGATATACGTAGAGATGATCCTTACGGAGCGTACGACGAAGTACCCTTTGAGGTAATAGTTTACGACACTTGCGATGTGCTTGCTAGAATTCTTGTACGTGTTGACGAAACTATTCAGAGCATTTTAATGAGTCGATGGATACTTGAAAACTTGCCTTCAGGAGAAATAAGAACTAAATTTGCTCGTAAAATAGCTGAAAATGAAGTTCTTGGAAGAGTTGAAGCACCAAGAGGCGAACTCTTATACTACATAAAATCAAATGGCACTGATAAACCCGAAAGACTTAAAGTTCGTACACCAACACTTGCCAATCTGCTTCCAGTTGCCGAAATGCTTAAAGGAGGATACA
The DNA here is from genome assembly GCA_021158895.1 of Candidatus Odinarchaeota archaeon. GTDB lineage: Archaea > Asgardarchaeota > Baldrarchaeia > Baldrarchaeales > DXJG01 > DXJG01. The sequence goes on from JAGGSW010000034.1 coordinate 13,929, forward strand.
TCGCCGACATACCCATAGTGCTCGCTGGAATAGACCCTTGCTTCGCATGTATGGATCGTGCACTCTTCATAGATGAGAATTCTGAAAAAACATGGGTTTGGGACAAGGAACAACTAAGAATATATTCAATTAAATGGTATAAGGAACATGGTAAAGAAGTGGTGAGGGAAAGATGGAAACAATAGAACTACTTATTTTAATTTTAAAATTTATACTGTTTCCAGGAGCTCTTTTCTGTATTGCTTACGGTTGGTTCTTGGAGTGGTTTGACAGAAAACTATATGCCAGATTCCAGAATAGAATCGGGCCTCTACTAACAGGGCCAAAAGGTGTACTTCAGCCTTTTGCTGACTTCATAAAACTACTCGCAAAGGAAGATATTACACCTGCTGGAGCTGATAAATTTGGGTTTACAGTAACACCCCTACTGACACTTGTCGTGTCACTGTTTACGTTGCTATTTATACCTATAGCCTCACTATCCGGGATACTAAGTTTATCAGGAGACCTCTTGCTTGTACTATTCATTTCCACAGTATTTGGGCTGTTAATAATGTTCGCTGGATACTTCTCTGGCAATAGATTCTCAATTGTCGGTACGGAGAGAACTGGACTACAGTTCGTTGCCTATGAAATACCATTTGCTCTATCCGTAATCTCAGTAGCTCTCGCTACACGAAGCCTAGAAATTGTCAACATAGTTACATATCAAGTAAACACGTTAAAGCTACCCCTAATAGTTATCGTACCAGTCGCATTTATAATCTATCTCATAAGCTCTCTTGCAAAATTGGAAAAAATTCCATTTGACGTTCCAGAAGCAGAAACTGAAATTGTAGCCGGCTGGCAAGTAGAATATAGCGGTAAAAAATTAGCCTTTTTCAGGCTTGCAACAGACCTAAAAATGGTCTTTGTCTCGGGACTTGCTGTGGCTCTCTTTCTTGGCGGCCCATATGGACCATCAATCCCAGGTTTAGAGCCAGTATTCTACACAATATGGTTCATAATTAAAACCCTAGTAGTAATGTTTATCCTAAGCAACCTTAGATCCTTATTTGCTAGATACAGAATAGATCAAGTGGTTCGAGGGTTCTGGAAATATCTCATACCATTTGCAGTATTACAAATCTTAGCTGTCCAACTTCTCATATTTTTGGGGGTAATCTAAAATGCCTGTTCCTGGGACACTTGAAAAAGAATTACTAAGCCACATATCTAAAAAACCAGCCACTGAAATGTATCCTTTTGTTAAGGTAGAGGTTCCAGAAGGGTACCGTGGAAAAATCGAATTTAACATAGAGAAATGTATCGGATGCGGCTTATGTTCTAGAGACTGTCCAGCTGGAGCTATTGAAATGGTAGAAGATGAACGAACAAAGCTCAAAAAACGACCAAAATTCATCTACAGTAGATGTTTATACTGCGCGCAATGTGAGGAGTCTTGTCCCCGAGAGGCCATAAAACTAACGCGGGAATTTGAACTAGCAGATTATGACAAAGAAAGAATGGTAATTGATGTCTAATCTTTCTTATTTTTCTTTTTAAAGTACAAAATAAAGAAATTTTAAAGAAATAGATTAATCTATTTTTTCAACACCTCTTCTTCTGGCGGCGGTGGTGGAATTAATCCCTCTTTCATTAGTAGGTGAGTGGCTTCTCGAGCTCTTTTTATTATTGTTGTTGCTCTTTCCCAAAGTTCTTGTTTACTCAGCTTAACTCTAGCAACTCCTTCCTTAATAGATTCCAATGCGCATGCGACTGCTTCTCGTGGATAAACATCCCACTCTTCCATAGTAGGTACTATGTAATCTTCGTGAATACCTTTTTCTTCAGCATATTCAGCTAGCGCGTTTGCAGCCGCAATACACATATCATCTGTGATGGTTCTAGCCTTTACATCAAGAACTCCTCTAAATATACCTGGAAATCCAAGTGAATTGTTAATTTGGTTTGGAAAATCTGATCTGCCCGTTGCAACTATCCTGGCTCCAGCTTCCTTGGCTTCCCAAGGCCAGATCTCAGGTATTGGATTTGCACATGCAAAGACGATGGCATCATCTGCCATGCTACTAACCCATTCAGGCTTTATTACGCCAGGTCCGGGTCTGGACGCAGCTATACAAACATCCACGCCCTTCATTGCTTCTGGGATTCCGCCTTCTCTTCCCTCAGCATTAGTTTTGACACACATTTCCCATTTCCACGGATTTTCGTCTTTCTCGGCTTCAATGTCTTTCCTATTTTGATGCAAAATACCTTTACTGTCGACCATAATAATGTTTCCAGGTTTAACCCCTGCTTTAATGAGGACAACAGCTGTCCTATAGTTAGCTGCACCAGCACCAACCATGGCAATCGTGATTTCATCCTTTTTCTTACCTACTATCTTTAAAGCGTTTATTAGTCCAGCAAGCATTACTGTTGCGGTTCCTTGCTGATCATCGTGCCAAACTGGAATATTTAGTTCTTCACGAGCTTTTTCAAGTATATGGAAGCATTTCGGTTTTGCGATATCTTCTAAGTTAATTCCACCAAATGTTGGTTCAAGCCATTTAAGTGCCATTATAATATCATCGGGATCTTTTGTTGCTAAGCAAATTGGAAAAGCATCAACACCACCTAAATATTTGAAAAGTATAGCTTTTCCTTCCATGACTGGCATGGCTGCTTCAGGACCAATATCACCTAGCCCAAGAACTCTAGTTCCATCACTTACAACTGCAACGTAATTCCACCTGTTAGTGTATTCAAAGGATAACTCAGGATCCTTATGGATTTCTCTACATGGTGCAGCAACACCGGGTGTATACCAAATTGCGAAATCAAACATATTTCTTATAACACATTTTGGCATTACTTGCAGTTTTCCCTCGTAGAATGGGTGATATGCCATCGCTAGTTTTGCTGGTTTTTTGACCTTTTCAAGAAGTTCTTCAACTGATAATTTTTTCATTCAAGTCCCACCTCACTAGAAAATAGTTGCATTTGTTTTTAAATTTTTCATATAAGTTTATAGAGTTTCTTTCTTCTTTTTATTTGTTTATTTTCGCTTTGAATTTTTATGGTGGTTTTAAGTTGAAAAACAAGGATATAAGTGTTTCTTTGACATT
>JAGGSW010000071.1 GCA_021158895.1 Candidatus Odinarchaeota archaeon
ATAGAAAAGGATGTTCTCCTGGATTATACTAATTATAGGTAAAACAAAAACACAGAAGAATAGAATTATGTCAAAGAGTAAATTAAGCTTTTTCTATTTAATTATAGCTAGAACATTTCCTTTTCTTAGAACTATAAATCCTTTATTTTTTCAAGTTCATATTTTAGCTTTATTTCATATACTCCAGGCTGAGTTGAAATAATTAAGGGCGCTCCCTTAACAATTGCCTCGAAATTTAGCTCAAAAACCCCCCTTTCACTTTCCCTGATAGTCTCTATCCTATCAACATCGTTAACACAGCAACTTAAATCTTTCTTTAAGTTAAGGGACCTAGGTACCCTAAATTTTAGAAGCAAGAATTCTGTATTTCCACAATTTGTACAATATTTCAAATTGATTTGAGAAACCGTTGGGTATAACATACCACAATATAAACATTTATAGAATAATTTCACACTGTCCTCGTTTACTCGTTGTTGAGACAATATTTTCACCTTTCACTAACTTATCGACTCAATTACATGATTGTTTAAATATAAACTAAGGTAATACATACAAGCTACTGAGGATTTACCCACCTTAAAAGAAAAGTTACAATAATGTTAGTAGGGGTTCAAAGGTTGAGTTGGCTTTTAAAAATATTCGGAAAGAAAAGAGAGAAAAAAATAACACTGGGTATATATGGAGCCCCAAATGTCGGAAAGACAACCTTAGCAAATAGAATAGCAAAAGACTGTGGTGTCCAACCGCAAGGTGTGATTTCGGAAATTCCTCACGAAACAAGGGTTGTAGAGAAAATAGAAAAACTACACTTAAACGTCAACGGTAAAGTACTTCAGATAACCATGTTGGATATGCCTGGTTTAGCGACAAAAATAGATTATCGAGATTTCTTAAAATACGGTTTGACGGAAGAGGAAGCTATTCAAAGGGCCAAGGAAGCTACCAAGGGTGTAATTGAAGCTGTAAAATGGTTGAATAAAGTTGACGTAGCTATCGCTGTCGTAGACTCGACAAAGGTACCCTATGATCAAGTTAATATTATGCTGATCGGAACCTTAGAGGCAAAAGGTATACCGATAATTATTGCTGCCAACAAAATAGATCTAGCGGAAGCCAGGCCGCATCTAGTAAAGGAAACTTTTCCAAATCATAGGGTAATTCCAATTTCAGCTTTAACAGGAAAAAACATTGAAAATCTTTATGAAGCCTTATCAAAGCTTGTGTAAGGGGATAAAAATGGAAATAGACTTTATCTCCAGAAATGCCACAAAGCATCTTAAAACAAAAGACAAAATCCAACTGATATTGAAGATGGTAAAAAGAGGTGTAATGATAGTATTAGAAGAAGGATTGTCACCAGAAGAACAAATAGAACTCTTAAAGGAAACTATGAAAGAAATAGATCCATTAAGATTCATTGGAATAGATATAATCTCCTTTAATGGTTCGTTTATGCAAAAAAGCATAGGAAAAATTACTTCACTTACGATAATAGCACCAGGGGGGAAAGTTGAAATAATCAAAAATCACCAAACCAACTCTCTATACAACTTCTGTAAAGTTATAGTGTTTTAATTTACTAACCTTAAAAACAACAGGAACCTCACTGATAACTTTGCATCATACATATTGACTCTGCTTTTGACTTTCAAAAAAGACTCTTTGATATGCTGATAGATCTGCGAAGCCATGTCCACTCATGTTAAAGACTACGATTTTTTCTTCATTGTTTTTCTTGGCTTTTAGTGCTTCATCAATCGCATATGCAATGCTATACGCGTTTTCAGGTGCTGGCAAAAATTCCCCGATTTGATAACAAGTCTGTCTCTTTCAAAAACATGTCTCCACCGATAGGATACGCTACAGCATCTATGATACCCTTGTGCCTTAAAAGACTAATTATAGGTGCGGTAGCGTGATAACGTAATCCTTCCGCATAAACGGTAGGCACTTCCTTTTTATGTCCCAATGTATACATCTTTAACATAGGTGTTTTCTCTGCGTGGTCAACAAAGTTACAACGACATTCTTCAATAACCAAGCTTGACGCAACTTGGGGTCTGAGCTGCCATAAATTTTACATCTTTGCTGATTTGCCTCTCAATATCTCACCAATGAGAGACAGCACAAGCCTCAAAATTACTGCCTCCACCTAGACAGCTAATTATTACATCAGAGTACCCATCGATAGGTTCAAACTGTTTCCTTCTTTCGAGACTAGTGATTACTTGATGAAGAGAAACGTGATTTAAAACACTTCCAAGACGATATACAGCGTTTTTTCACGTGTTAATGTGAACTCTAAACCTCCAGACACTGCAATACCTAAACTATCTGGATGATCTGGGTTTTTCCTAGTATTTCTCTGCCAGTTCTGGTAATGTAGGACTAGATATACTTCAGCGCCATAAAGTTTCATAACTGTTGAAGTTATCATATTAGTAAAATGCTACTTAGAAAACAAAAACAAAGCTGCAAGAAAACAAAAATGAGGTTTTGAGTAGTAAAGGAAAACTGGTTTATTCGTCTTCTGGTACGAATTTCCAAAATTCTACTTCGTCCATGAAGTTTTTGCCGACTCTTTTGCGATATTTGCCAGTTGCTTTCTCCATTAGAATACGTTGCTCGATCATGGCAACCATGCGTCGGGCTTCGATGACAGCATCTGGATTAACAGAGATACTTGTTGCACCCATACGCACTAGGAACTCTAGGTAGTCTGGATAAACTGATGGAGCTTGACCGCATATACTTGTAGTCACTCCGTATTTCTTACAAATCTTGATAACATATGCTAAGGCTCGTAAAACTGCTAGGTTTCTCTCATCGTAAAGTTCTTGTACAGCGGCATCGTTTCTATCTATTCCCAGTATAAGCATTGTTAGGTCGTTTGTTCCGAAACTGACTCCTTGAATTCCAGCTTTACAGAATTCTTCTATGAGAAATACTGTGCTGGGTACCTCTACCATTATCCAGAGCTTGAAGTCTGGGTCTTTTTCTGGATCTAGCCCTTCTTCCTTAATGATTTTTTTTGCTTCCTCAAATTCTTCCAGTGTTCTTACGAAGGGTATCATAAGCCACACGTTTTTTAACCCATATTCATCTCTTACTTTTTTAATGGCGCGAAGTTCAAGCCTGAATATTTCTGGTTCCTTTATGTATCTGTAACAGCCTCTGTAGCCAATCATAGGATTTGGTCCGACATGTCCTGCTTCAAGCTCGTATTTTTTTCCGCCTTCAAGTTCTAAGAATTCATCCGGTTTAAAGTCTAGTGCCCTATATACCACTGGCTTTGGATAGAAAGCTTGTGCCACTTGTCTGATTCCCTCGGCGAATTTATCGATCATTTCTTGTTCTCCGCCTTCTTCTATGAGCTTTCGTGGATGTTTTCCGATGGATAACATGAGGTGTTCTGCTCTGAGTAAACCAACTCCGTCCGCTTGTGTTTCTTTTGCTACTTTTTCTGCTATCTCCGGGATGGAAATGTTTACGTATATTTTTGTTGCTGTCACTGGCTGTGCTATCGCTACAGCTGCTGGTGCTGCTGCAGCTGCCTCAGCTTTTTCTACTTCTTCTTTTATAGCTCCCTTATATACTATGCCATGTGTTCCGTCCACGGTCACTACTCCGACGTCTTTAAGCACTTGAGTTGCGTTTCCCGTCCCTACAATGCAAGGTACTCCTAGTTCTCGTGATACTATAGCTGCGTGACACGTGTATCCTCCTTCATCTGTTACTATTGCTGATGCCTTTTTCATCGCTGGAACCCAGTCTGGTGTAGTCATTCTCGTTACCAAGACTGCGCCTTCTTCCATGGCTTCGACCGCTTCTTTCGCATCAAGGAATACTAATGCTTTTCCTATACCTATTCCCGGCGATACAGGTAATCCTTTTACTAACACTTGTCTTTCCGTTGTCATAGCTTCTTGTGTTTCGATCGATCTTTCAGGTACTTCTTTTAAAGACCATACTGTTTCTGGTCTTGCCTGTAAAATAAAGATTTTTCCGGTATGGCGGTCAATTGCCCATTCTATGTCCTGTGGGTGTTGGTAATGGTTTTCAATTTGTATTCCATATTTTGCTAACTCTATAATTTCCTCATCAGTTAATGCAGGTATTTTTCTTCTCTCGGGTGGTACTTCCGCATGTATTGTCTTTCCTGTTTTTGGATCCCTTATATATTCTATCTTTTTCTCTACAATATGTTTCTCTAAAATTTTCAGAGTTTTTTTATCTACTATGTATGTGTCTGGTGTCACTGCGCCTGATACAACGGATTCGCCCAATCCCCAGTTTGCTTCTATCATTATTTTATCTCGGTCTCCTGTGGCTGGATGTAGAGTGAACATGACTCCTGCAGCCTTTGCATCCACCATTTGTTGTACGGCTACGCTAATTAGGACCTGTTCATGGCGAAATCCTTTAGATTCTCGGTAGGATATTGCTCTTGGAGTGAATAGGGAGCTCCAGCATTTTTGTACTTTTTCTACTACTTCTTTCTCTCCTGATACGTTTAGATATGTCTCCTGTTGGCCTGCGAATGAGGCACCTGGCAGGTCCTCTGCTGTTGCACTGCTTCTCACTGCTACACTTACATTTTCTTGACCTGTTCTTTCACATAGATCTCTGTAGGCATCAATTATTGCTTTTTGGATATATTCTGGCATCGATGTTTCTTCTATTAGTTTCCGTATTTTTTGTGATGCATTTTCCAGCTGTTCTAGGTCATTTATGTTTGTTTTTCGTAAAATATGGTAAATTTCATCTGCTATTCCTGTATCTTCCAGGAATTTTCTATAGGCTGCGGCAGTTACAGCAAAACCTGGTGGTACCGGTACTTTTGCCTTAGACATGAGTTCTCCTAGGTTTGCATTTTTTCCTCCCACTATCTGGGTATCTTCTTTTGTTAGTTCCTCAAACCACAGAATTAATGCTTCTTCCTTATTCTTCAATTACATGCCTCCATTGAATTGGTGACCTTGAGTTCTTAATTGTTGAGTTTTTTTACCTATTTAAATTCTTCTCTTTGCTTTTGACATTGTTCAGTCCTCTCATTTATAATGTCGGAGTAAAAGCTCGGAAAAATGTTAATCTTGTTAGTTTTGCCTTTATAACGATGTTAATAGAAAATGATGAAAGTAAAAGAAAAGTAAAAGATTTGGAGCAATTTATCGCGAAGTATTTCAGCATGTTAAGTGTAGTGCTGCCACTACTTTATGTTTTTTGTATAATTGGTTGTAAATTTTACAAGCCTCTTTTGTCTTTTCCACTATTAATTTTATGTTCCTTTTTTCAATTTCTTCCTTGACTTGCTTGGGAACTTCCATAAAACCCGAATATCCGGTTCCTACTATAAGTATCTCCGGTTTATACTCAAGTACTTCCTTTATATCTTCTATATGCAACTTATGTCCTTCTTTCCTCCACCAATTTGCACGTATTTTGTCAGGGTATATTATAAGATCTTTAGTATATTCTTTACCATCTATAACTATTCGCCCAAAACTGTAATGCTCTATCATTTTACCTTTCTCCTTATAAGTGCGGTTTTATCTCTTAATATCCAATTTTACTATTTATAGCATTTTTAATTTATTTTTATTGTATTGTTAGTATAAAAACGAAAGTTAAATGCCTAGATATGTCAGTTATTCGTATTTTAGGGAGGCCATTACACAAAACTGTTATAAAAGTCCTTCGCAAATGTTTTAAACCTCTTTCTCAAGTGTTTAAAGCGCGTTGACCACAGTGTTGTAGTACAATCAGAACTCTACGTCAATTAAATGATGTTTAAAAATCTATTATTATGGTCTAAGTCCGTTAAGTATTGCGACCATAAGGCTTGATGTTGTTAAATCCGCTGTTGTACCGGGGTTAAGCTTGTTGCTTTTATTTCTTAACATTCTATCAAACTCCCATAGAAGCTTTACCCCCCTTTTAGTTGTTAGCCCTCCCAACTCCAATATTTGTTTTGCCTTTTTAGAAATTTTTTGGGCTGTATTTAAGTCTGTTTTTCTAACAATCAATGTATCTGGAAACATAGATAAGATTTTTAGAAAAGTATGTACTATCGCTGTATTTACGTCACCTGTTTCTTTGTAAATTCTTTGCAAATACGGGTAACCAACTTCAAATGTTACGCTGTAGTTTGTGATCCATTCTCCTGCTATTTTATCGTAGCTAGATGCCTTTTCAAAAATTTCGTACAGCGATATTTTTTGCTCCGTGATTTGTTTTATGGAATTAGGATCCGTTACATCTAAGTAATCAGTTTTTCCCAATCCTCCTGGTTTAGCGATCTTAATGGCTTCGTAAAGGTCTACAGCATCTATATGCGTTGTTGCAGTAGTAAATAGTCTAATATTCTCTCTAAGCCTCCTTATGTCTTTATATTTAATAAGTGTATAGGATGAGGCTGCAGTTAGCGGAATTATGAGTATAAGAATTCCTAAATTTGTATTTCCTCCCCTTTGCCATTTCGCCGTTTCAATTACTCCTCCTTTTATTAAATTACCTATTCTAACTTGAGGAGGATTTACTTTAGTTAAAGCTACTTTTACTCCCATAAGAGCTGCCTTTCGTAAGTAAGGTAAAACTGCTACCGTTGAAGCTAAAAAATGTTCATATTTCGTGTCACTAAAGTCTGCTGTTCTATGTACGTTCCCTGGTTTTGGATAAGCACTAACTTCAAGAATCATTGCAAGTTGTGCTGATTGCACTGTTCTGTTAATGATGTTTTCGATGTTTTTTAACATTTTTGGGCACCGTTCATTTTTTGGCTTTTTCAATTACGTACTTTGCTATTGCTTCCGCTATATTTACCTTTGTTACGGTTTGTATTCCACGCCATCCAGGTTGACTATTTATTTCCACCACACGAAGACCATTTGGGCCTTCTAGTATATCTACCCCAGCTATTTCGCACCCAACAATTTTTGCGGCCTTTATAGCTATCTCTTCGGCTTCTTCCATTAGTTTTAAGGCTTTTGGTATTGCTCCTTGGGCCACATTTGTTTTCCAACTTTTTCCCTCTCTATACATGGATGCTATTACCTCTTCATTTACTACAAAGGCTCTAATATCTCTTGTACCGTGCGGTATAAATTCTTGAATGTAAAGAACATTATGTGTGAATTGTAGAGCTCTAAATATTCTCGTTGCTATTTCAGGGTCAGAAACCCTTGTTATTCCAACACCTCTTGAACCGAATAAGGGCTTTATTACTACATCTCCTCCTAATTCATGAAATGCTTTTAGTGCTTCTTTAGCGTTTTCCGTTACAACCGTTCTCGGTACCGGTATGTTATGCTCTTCTAAAATGGTTAGAGCATAAAATTTGTCTATGCATTTTTCTATTGCTGACGGATGATTTATTACTGGAAACCCTAATCGTGTAAGCCTATGTAAGATGTCCATTCTAAATATGCATTCGTCTAGCGACCCTCTTCCTATGGGGCGAATAACTACTGCTCCTAGTTCCTTAAGTACATCAATATCTTCGTGAAGAACCGCCGGTTTGATTCCTACTTTCGCAACAAGTCTTGAAAACCTAAGGCATACCGGTTCTGCCCCCAGTTTTTCGAAGGCCTTTATGAGGTTCATCGAGCACCATGCTTCCGGGTTCCTAGTTAGTATTCCGATCTTTACCATGTTTTTGATGCCTCCCAAAGAATAGCATACTTTTACCGTTTATTTTGTTTCCTATTTTAACGGCACTTAACCCTTGTAAAAAGATTGGAGGTAGCCAAAAATGGAAACGTCAATAAGAATAAAATATGAATTATGCTCAAAACTACAAATAAAAAGAGGATTTTATAATTTTTGTATTTTTATCGATTGCTGTATAACTTCCGTGTTAACGTATCCAGCTACAAATGTCGACCCTGTTTTTACGTTGTTTACTATTATTTTTGCCGGTGCAAATAGGTCTGGACTGATTTTGTAGAAGTCAAATTCGGCGGCCTTAAATATGTCATAGAAGGGGCGCCCATAGTCTTTTGATGTACATGATGGAACTTTTGCTACGTATTCTTTTAATTTTTCATCATCGTCATATTCTACGATTAATTTAACAACTCCACCGTAGAGGATCATGTCATTTGTTCTTCCCATAGCCTTTATAGATTTCGGATGTACGGGAGCTATTGGTGCATATCCGGAGGCATATAGAATTTTCTTAGGATCAAAACCAACCTCGGAGATTTTATGTATACCTGTCTCGACGACACGGCCAGATATTTGAACTGAACCAGCTATACTGGAAGTCGGTGTTACAACAGCATAAACGTTCTCTATTGACACATTACATTCCTCTGCAATATATTTCAATGCTTCCTCTGTCGGTTTTTCATCAGACTCTAAAACTATTACAGCTACGTCTGCTTTGTCCTCGTATTCAATTTCTTCGTAAAGCTTTTTCGGTTTTAATGATAATGCTCTAGCTGGCCCAGAACCCATTCCGAAGTACTTGCCAACCTTTATTCTCCAACCTGCGAATTGTGAACCGAGTGTTGAAACAGCTGGATGATCCGTTGCAACAAATATGGTGGGAAGTTCTACATCGCCAAAAGACATCTGGGTCAATTGGGCCTCTCCTAGACCTCCCAGACAAACTTCGGCCACAAACTTCCCAGCAAGTAAGCCTCCCTTAACTTCAACTCCCGCATCTATAATTGTCGCTCCTGACGATGTCTTTTCGACTTCAATGTTTAACATTTCTCTATTTTCAATCAGTTTTTCGATAATTTTTTTCGCTTCCACATTTACGCTTAGCTTAGGCACATTAACCCCCTCACCCATCATTCTAAATATTTCTCATAAAATTGAAGATGCTTATTCTTCTCTGTTGAAACGTACAACTTTCCTGCTCCATTTTCATTTAGATCCCCAGTAAAGAGATAGAATGGCCCCTTGATCTTCTCTCCCTTTACTTTAAATGATTTTTTGATTTCTTCAAAAGTAAAGCTTGGCAGTACAGATGGAACATAGCCTAGAATTGCTATTTTGCCGCCTTTCATCATTGCTCCACATCTTCCCGCGCAGTCTCCTTCAACTAGTATAGTACCCTTTTTCATGTGAATTCCAGGGAAAAGCCCAGCGTTGCCTTTTACTATTATTGTTCCTCCTCTCATCCAGCATCCTACTTCATTCCCAGCGTTTCCATGAATTATTATAGTACCCTTTTTCATTCCTTTTGTATCACCACGATAAGGCGCCCCAACGTAATCCCCAGCATTGCCTTTAATTTCTATTTGTCCTCCTTTCATTCCTGCCCCAACCCAGGAATCAGCATCTCCCTCTACGATTATTTTGCCGCCTTCCATTTTCTCACCTAGATACATTCCAACGGATCCTTTGATCAAAATTTGCCCGTCTGTCATTTTGTAGCCTATTCTTCGGACTTTCCTTACATCGCCCTCGATAATTATTTTTGTATCCGCTGGCGCTTCTCCTGATGACCCGGCGGCTTCAAATAGGTCTCCAAGGGTTGTTTTTCTGTTCCCCTCCCACATCTCTAACTTCTCTATTTCTTCAATGGGTTTTCCTGCAAAGTTATCTGGAGTTATGGTCTCGGCAATTATTGGTACTTTAAATGTTACTTTTGGTTTTAGGGTTATTTCTCCCATGTTTTTCACCTCTAAAGGTTGGTCTTTACCGCTATTGGTTTTGAAGAAGCTAACTCATTTTCCCCTATAATGTAGTTTTCAAGCGATACCGTGTAGTATTCCTTGAATTTCTCTGAAACTTCTCTTAGCATATCCTTTTCTAGGTCTTCAGGTATTGCCGGTTTTACCCAGAAGGTCTCTCCTATGAAGGACTTGACAATCTCCCCGTCTTTAACTATTATTTCTCCTCCCTTTATTGTATATGCTGCTCTCTTAAGTGCCCTTCTAACCTTCTTATACTCTTTTGATGGGTCTATTTCCATGGGGTTTATGTTGTATATTGCTATGTCCGCATCAGCCCCTACACCTAGATGTCCCTTATTTGCTAAGTTTAGAGCTTTCGCTGTTGCCGCTCTCGTTATTATAGCAATTTCATAGAAAGTATACTCCCTATCTATGCTGGGCAATGTACTTCGTTTCTTTGCTCTTTTATTAATTTTATTTAATACTTTTTCTCGCGCAACTTTACTCATTAACCATGTTATTACTCGTGGATACTTCATAAAAGTCCCTGCATTTGGATGATCTGTTGTTAGAAACACTCTCCAAGGATCTTTTATCAGAAGAGCTAATTCGAGACCTATTGTCCATTGCACCGCATTTACGAAGTTTTTACGCTTATATTTATATGGAACGATTCCTGCACTTCCTTCTGCCTCTACATCAGCGTTTTTCCACTTGTTTCCAGTTAAGTTTTGCAGTATGAATTGGAATGGTCCGTCACCTGTCATAGTTGTGGCGTCTCCAAAGACCACCTGCCCTAGATCTATTGTAACGTGGTTGTGATTATTTACGTACTTTGCTATTTCTGGTGCTCCAGATCTAAGTGTAATCCAAGAATCTCCACCATATCCACAGAATTGTACGTGCGTTATGTGTATGTTCGGCTTTCCATCCGCTAGGTCACTTACAGTGTCCATGGTCTCTATAGTTGTACGATAGTTACCAGGTTTCCCAAGATTATTTGTGTGAAGATGTATTGTATGAGGTAGGTTGAGCATTTTGTTTATTTTGCATAATCCTCTGATTATTTCTCGCGGAGTTATATCAAAGGGAGGTACTTGGTCATCTAAGCTTTCTACGTTTTTCCCCCATCCCCAGAGCTCCACTCCACCTGGATTGACGATCTTTATGGCATATCCTTTTAATGCTTTAAAGATCCATCCTATGAAAGCTGCACATTTATCAATTTCCCCTTGACTTAAGTAATCTAAGACAATCCAATTGTTATCGAGCACAAGGTAGCAAGATTTGTCTATCAATGGTATATCATTCAACTCCTCGTGAGTATGTCTCGTTTTTAGCGGAGGTGATGCTGCTTCTATTACAGTTGTATATCCAAGTCTTGCATATCGGTAACCTATTGTATATGTTGATGGAACCGTGTGACCGACTTCAGCTCTTGTTATTGCAGTTCTTGGCTTCACATCTTTATAATGGTCTTCTGGTCTTAGTATTCGTCCCGAATTAACTTTTGACCCTGCAATGTGAGAATGTATATCTACTCCTCCAGGCATTACCAGCATGTTCGTTGCATCTATAACCTTAGCGTCCGAACTAACTGATTCTACTATTTTCCCATCTTTCACCGCTATATCCATTTTTTCTCCGTTTATCTCGTTTATCGGGTCGTAAACATAACCATTTTTTATTAGTAACTCCAAATTACTTCACCCTCTCCTTTAACTTTTTAAGAATCATTTTTAGAACTTCTTCATCTGACAGTATCCCTGGCGGTGGCTCAACAAGTTTCTTAAGTCTTAATGGAACTGCATCCATTCGATACGCTGACCCCTCCGCCTCTATTCCTACGACAGCTGTCGGTATAACCACCTTTGATATCATTGTTGTCAAAGTTTCATGAGGATCAAGTGTTATTACCGGGATTTTTGCAAGATTTCTTATGGCTTCCGCAGGAAAACCTGAGACAGGGTCTGATGCTACTATTAGTGCGGCATCACAGTCCCCTCGGGTAAGTACATCAACGAAAGTTGTATCTCCAGGGTTATAGAATGGATATCCTCTACTAAAGTCGACAGCGAATGGAAATCCTGTAGCCCACGCCATAACCTCATTGGCGCCAGTGACGTTAAAATGACCTCTCATGGGCACCATTACGAACTTTGTATAATTATTTAATTCTCTAACAAGATTTACTGCTGCTTCTATGTTCCTTGCTTTGCCTGCTGACATTGTCAATCCTAATCCGAAAAACAGTGCTCCAAATCTACATGAAATCAGCATGTCTGCTAGTTCTTCTATCTTTTCTGCAGGTATCCCTGCTATTTCTTCTTGTTCTAATTCTCCGTTTTTCACTGCCCATCTAAGAGCTGTTAATAGCTCGAAGTCTGAGTTTGGTTTAATTTGGATAAATATATCTGCTGTTTTGGCTGTATGCGTTTTTCTTACGTCAACTACAATTACTGTTCTTTCCTTTCTACCTTTTACGAATCTTCCTCTACTTGCTGCGGAGTATCTAGCCATGTGTCTTGGATGAGCATGCGCCGGATTGCATCCCCAATATATTATGAGTTCCGCTCTGTTTTTCACCTGCCCTAAAGTACATGTAGATATTCCCGCATCCTGTTCCCCTAGTATAGTGGGCCCGTGACATACAGATGCTGTGTTATCCATTACCCCTCCTACTAATTCTGCAATTTCTATGCCTATGTTTATTGCCTCTGTCGAAGTACAGCTCCAGCCGTATAAAGCTGGATATTTCGCATTTGCAAGTATTTCAACTGCTTCATTTATAGCTTCTTCTAAAGAAACTTCCCTTCCGTCAATTCTCGGTTTATATATTCTCTCTTCATTGTACTTCGTGAATTTTGTTGCACTTATTGCACAGCCTTTTCTCACTTTTACTACTCGGTTGTCCTCTATATCTACCTCTATATCGTCGCATAAACTTCCACAGAACGGACATACAACATTACGTACGGTCTTCAAGGCTCTCTCCCCACAACCATTTTTATGAGTTTTTCAGGGTCTAAAATTTCTTCGTCCTTAGCTGGTTCTATTGTTGCCTCTATTCCTTTAAGCGAAGGCATGCCTGTGCTTTCTGTGGCTGAGGGCATTAAAATACTTGCCCATGGACCGTAGGGTATAAAAGCTATACCTTTATGTGGTGCTTGTGTGGACTCAGTAGCTTTAACTACGACCTCTCCATACTTTGTTTTTACCTTGACATTCTGACCTGAACTTACTCCAAGCAACTTTAGATCTTCTGGATCAAGTTCGCATACAGCTACTTTTTCCATATATTCTTTGGAGAATTTTCCCAGTTCTTTAGATACTCCTTGATTTAAACTTCTACCTGTTATTAAAATTACTTTAATCATATTTAGCCCTCTCTTTTCCTTAACGAGATACCAGAGATAGTAGTTATTCATTCAAAGTTATGTTAATAACATACACATTTAACTTTTAAGGTTAAATTTAAAGGGCGAGAAAGACCTTTAATGTATTGATGTATTTTTGTTTGTATAAAAATCTTGGACTTAAAACAGCTGAACTTCAAACCGTAAAAAGAGTTGACAAAAGACAAAGAGCAGTTGTTAACGTTCCCGTAAATCGATATTGCAAGAAGCATATAATTTAAATTATATTTGTTAAATATTGCATGAGAGAAAGATAGTATGGGGGATAGTAATGGAAGGACAAATAGTAAAAATAGGAGTTGTAAAATGTGGCAACATCGGTACGGCGCCCCTTATCGAATTCTTATTTGACGAGAGAGCTGATAGGGAAGATTTAGATGTTCGCGTGGTTGGTAGCGGTGCTAAAATGGGGCCAGAACAAGCAGAAGAAGTCGCAAAAAAAATTTTAGATTTTAACCCCGACCTTGTCATAATTATCAGTCCAAATGCAGCTTTACCGGGACCTAGCAAGGCAAGAGAAATATTGGCTCAATCTAACATCCCTACCATAGTTATCAGCGATCAACCTGGGAAGAAAGCTGTAAAGGACATCGAAGGAAAAAATATGGGCTACTTTATTATTCCCGCAGACGCCATGATTGGCGCAAGACGAGAGTTTCTCGATCCAATAGAAATGGCCATATTTAATGCTGATCTAATTAAGGTTCTCTCAGAAACTGGAGTTTTTTCGATAGTTTACAGGGAGATAGCTAAGGTAGTCGAACAGATAAAAAAAGGAGAGAAACCAGAACTTCCAAGAATAATTATCGATAAGGAGATAGCAGTGAAGGCTGCAGGTTTTCAGAATCCATATGCACTAGCGAAGGCCATGGCTGCCTATGAAATAGCTCGTAATGCTGCAAGTCTCACCGTAGAAGGATGCTTCGTAATAAAAGAAATGGAAAGATATGTTCCAATTGTAGCGGCTGCACATGAAATGATCCGAATAGCTGCAGCGCTTGCCGACGAAGCTAGAGAAATAGAAAAGTACGGAGATTGTCTATTGAGAATGCCACATCACAAAACCGGAGAAATTCTAACAAAGAGAAAACTCATCGAAAAACCAAAAAGACAAGAATAGTTAGAGATGATGCGTAATGGAGGTTGTAAAAAAAACCCCCGTCGATAAAAGAAAAAACTTGATGACCCCCCTAATTGATATATTGCTGCGGTCCAACAATGCCACTAAGCTTTCAAGCAGTACGGCCAACTTGATTCTCCATTACTGGCAACATGATGAACTTACATCGGATGAGGGCTTTCAAAGACTACTTGAAGCAGCATACGCAATTGAACCTGAACAAACTACAGAATTATTAAACAACGCCGGTCTAAATGTTGTAGCTGAGGAATTAAAGAAACAGGTTTGAAGCTTAAAGAGAGTGATGGATATGGTAAAATTTGGAATAGAATTTGTGCCTATGGATCTATATTGGAGGACTACTTTTTACACCATTCAAGCCGAAAAAGCAGGTTTTGACCATGTATGGATAACTGACCATTTTAACAACAGAAACGTCTACGTAACTTTAACGTGCATAGCTTTACACACGAATAGAATAAAAATGGGGCCTGGTGTCACAAATCCGTACTTAGTGAACCCTGTCATGACTGCACAATCCGTTGCATCAATATCCGAAATAGCTCCAAACAGAGTCACTCTTGGCATCGGTGCTGGAGATAAAACTACACTAAGTCTTTTAGGGGTAGAAATTAAAAGCCCCCTTAGAGCAATCAGAGAAAGTGTAGAAATAATTAGATCGCTAATAACTACCGGTAAAGCAAAATATTCTGGTAAAATCTTCAGCGTCCAGAAGGCAAAATTCAATTTTAAGCCGAAAGGAAATATCCCTATATATATAGGCGCCCAGGGACCCAAAATGTTAGAACTAGCAGCCAAAATCGGAGATGGTATCCTAATTAATGCTTCACACCCCAAGGATATTGGAGATGCCTACCAATATATCAAGAGCGGTGCCGAAAAGGTGAATAGAAAGCTAGATGAAATTGATGTCGCTGCATATACATCCTTCTCCATACATGAGAAAGAAAAGAAAGCTATCAAAGCTGCTACGCCGGTGGTTGCATTTATAGTTTCTGGTAGCCCAGAGCCTGTATTAGAAAAACATGGGATTAGCGTAGAAGATGCTATGGCTATCAAAAAAGCTTTAGAAGCAGGAAACTGGGGCGAGGCTTTCTCAAAAGTAACACCAGAAATGATAGATGCCTTTTCTATAAGTGGAACTCCAGAAACTTGCATTGAACGTATAAATGAACTAATTAAGTTAGGAGTTACACAGTTCGTAGTTGGGTCTCCTATTGGACCGAATGTTAGAGAAGCCATAGATTTAATAAGCAGAGAAATAATACCGCATTTCAAGGAATAATTTAACTTAACTAATTTTATTTTTCCTTGTTCTTGTACCGTTAAGTATTTTGAGGTAAGTAATTAGTTAGCACTTTAAATTAGCTATGATGTAGATGCGTAGTTCTTGATAAAGTCTTCAACTTGATCTGCTCTTGGCAAGGAGGTTCTCACTCCAAGCCTTGTAGTTGTTATAGCTGCAACTGCTAATGCGTATTTTATAGCTTCACGTAGAGATTTTCCTTCTAAACGTGCTTTAATGTAACCGGCAACAAAGGCGTCCCCCGCACCCGTTGTGTCAACAGCTTTGACTTTGAATGAGGGGGCTTCAAAAGTTTCGTTTATCGTATAAACCTTTACTCCTTTACTACCTCTTGTAATAATTACTTCTCTTGGTCCAAGATTCAGTAAGCTTTTTGGTGAATTTAGGGTCGGCGTTAATTTTTTCAGTAGATTCCAATTCGCTTTGTTTAAGATTAAAGTAGTTACATTATTAATTATAGATTCCAACTTTTCGATTCCCATTTTTGCGTAAGGTGTTATCAGTCTATATATTACCCATTTTCCTCTGCTTTTTGCATAGGAAGCTATTGTGGAAGCTACTTCTACAAAAACTTCACCGATGTAAACAATTTTACATTCATCTATCAGAGACCAGTTTATTTCTGATGGAGAGGATAGGGATAGTGCCGGATTGCCCCTTAAAAGAACAATTATCTTTTTTTCACCATGATCTCCTACAAGCACTATTGACTGTGGGGTTTGGAGTTCTTCGTCGATGACAATAGATGATATGTCCACATTTTCGTTTAACATTGTCTCAACGATTCTTCTCCCGCCATAATCCCCGCCGATCTTTCCAGAAAATGCGGTTGAAACCCCTAATCTGCTAAGCGCCATGGCTACATTTGCAGCCGACCCTCCTACATCGCTTATAAAGCCACGTACAGTTACGGTCTGGTCGTGACCAGTTGGGATTTCGTTAAGCGGTATTATGAAGTCAAGAGCTGCTGATCCAAATACGGCTGTTTTTACCCTTTTTCTTGAGTCTTTTAATCTCTTTATGGTCTCAGTTAGGTATAGTTTATTTAAAATGTTATGAAAAACTTCGTGACTTATATTGAAGTCAAAACACAACTTAGCAATACTTTTGGCGTAAAAATAAAATAATTCTTCGACTATTTCTTTTACGTCTTTAGGAGATAGTCTTTCTATGGGTGTTAAGAGGAGTTTGAGATATTTACCCAGAAAAGTAAGTGTATAATACTTTACCCAAACTTCTTTACTGTCAACTTTTACCTTCTCTGTTCCTTGCTCTAGTATCCCCGCACGAACAAATTTTTTCAACACGTTTATTATTGATTTATTAGAATGAGGAATTTTCTCCACAAGCTCTTTCTGATAATTCTTTTTATTAACATTCATGTTAAGCAAAATATCCAATG
>JAGGSW010000150.1 GCA_021158895.1 Candidatus Odinarchaeota archaeon
ATCTTAGATTTTAGGGGTGATATTTTGAAGAGAACACCTACATTAACTGTAGATGCAATAATAAAAATAAATGATAACAAGATAGTTTTAGTTAAGCGTAAGAACCCTCCATATAAGGGTTGGTGGGCTTTGCCTGGAGGCATAGTTGAATATGGTGAAACTGTTGAAGAAGCTGTTAAAAGAGAGGTGAAAGAAGAGACGGGGTTAGAGGTAGAAATAGAAAAGCTTGTGAACGTATATTCCGATCCTAATCGTGATCCTAGAGGACATTTTGTATCTATATGTTTCTTGTGTCGTAAGGTGAGCGGAGTCTTGAAGGCTGCGACTGATGCAGCAGAAGTTTCAGTATTTTCGCTTAAAGAAGTTGGAAATTTGAAGCTGGCGTTTGACCATAGAAAGATGCTGGAAGATGCTAAATTGATTTAAATTCTAAAAATTTGTAGGTCCTTGGCTGAAAAGATTTTTCCGTCAAAGTGTTTTTTAGCTTGTGTAATGAATTTTTCCTCTAAGTTTTGGAAGGGTGGTGGTATATGAAATAGTGAGAGTATTTCTACATCGGCCTTTGAAGCTATCACGGCAGCATCGAAAGGAGAGGAATGGTTATGTATGTGTGCTTCTTGTTTCATTTCATCTGGAAAGGTTGTCTCATGTATTAGTAGTTTGCAGTTTTTCGCAAAGTCTATGAGCGATTCACAAGGGGCGGTATCGCTTGTGTAAACAAGTTTATCGCCAATCTTGATTGCAAATGTAGGTACGCCATGTTTGACCGGAAACACTTCAAATTCTCCTAAATCTCCAGCGCCATCAATTTTTTTGTATTGAATAGTAAAAGAAAATCTTTCTGGATTCGTTCCCACAAGTTGAAGCATTGATTCGACAACTTCTTGAATGTTTGGGGGTCCAATTATTGTTAACTTGGACTTTCTTCCTTGAAGCCACATGGTCCATAAGAGCATTGGTAGACTTGAAATGTGATCTGCATGAATATGAGAGATAAATATTGACTCTATAGTATCTAGATTTACATCTAAATTGAGGAGTCTATGTAAAGCTCCCTCTCCGCAGTCAATTAAAAAATTATCTTCCACCAAAATTGCTGGACACATCCTGTCCTTTGAAGGAAAACTTCCAGAGGTCCCTAAGAAAACTAGTTTCAATTAAAACTTCACCACCTTTATATGTCCCTCTAATTTATCTTTAAGCGAATTTAATAAATGTTAATCAATTTTAGCAATCTGACAGACGATGATATATTTAGTAGTTTAACACTAACTTACCTTAATTTTAACGGTGAAGATCTTTGCTGGAAGAAACCTTATCCATCATTGCATGCCCACTTTGCGGAAATGATTTAATGTTAGATGTAAAAAAGCGGAGAAAGGAACATGTTTGGACAGGGATGCTTACATGTAAGAAATGTAGAAATAATTATCCAATAATTGAAGGAATCCCTGATTTAAATCTGCCAAGGGCAGGAAAAGGCCTAATAAAGTATAAGTATGTTCAGGTGGAGAAGTATTATAACCATTATGCTGCAGTACATGACTTAAACTATCATAATCCAGAACTTTACTATATGAGGAAGGTAGAGAACCATGTAATATTGTTAAGCAGACCAGAAGGTACCGTTGTCGATATAGGTTGTGGAACTGGAAAACAAACTCTTTTTTTGGCTTCAATAAATTGTAGGGTTTATGCGGTTGATATTTCAAGGAAAATGCTTTTAACTACAAGGCGAAAAGCTTACGGTTTAGGTTTGCAGGATAAAATAGAGTTTGTTCAAGCGTCAGCAGATTATTTGCCCTTTCAAGAGGGTGTTTTTGATAGAGCTTATTCGATTTTTGGTGCGTACAACCACGCGTTAAACTATAGGGAAGGGTTTAATCGTCTTGGGAAAATTCTTAAGGGAAATGGGGAAGCTGTGATTTCCGTGTTTAATCAATATCGGTTAACATGGTGGCTTTATAGTATATTCACTTTTAAAACTAGATGGATTAAGAAAGCGTTAAAAAGTAAGCAAACGTATCTAAGACATAGAGTGAGGAGAAGAAAGTACAAAGCATGGACTCATCTCTACACATATGATGAGATTAAACAATTGTTAAGAGATGCAGGTTTTCGAAGCATATATGTTGGTAGTATCTTGATATTTTTCAAACCTGAGTTTAAATACACTCCACAAACAGAACTAAAGGGAGTAAAATACCTATTAGGTAAAATAGAGGACAAATTGAGATGGGTTCCTCCCTTTAATCGTCTTGGTACATATTTAATAGTTTGGGCCAAAAAGTAGGTGATGTAGCATGCAAATAGAAGTTGCAGCTTTCATGCTATTTATTTTAGGTGTAGTATTCATGCTTTTAGAAGCAAAAGTAGGTCACGGTGGTCTCGGAGCTCTTGGTGCCGCTCTAATGATTATAACCTCTTTCATAATCCTGTTATTTCCTCCAACCTTTCCAGGAGAGATTCATCAAATTTTAATATTACTAACATTTGGCCTAGATGTGATACTAATTCCTCTTATAGCTTTTATAATTTATAAAGCAACAAAAGTACGTGAACTAAAGAAAATTCATGATTTACAAGCTTTAATAGGGAAAACAGGGATAACAAAAACAAGGCTAAGCCCGAGAGGAATTGTGTACGCTGAAGGAGAAGACTGGACTGCAACAACACGTAACGGCATCGAAATTCCTCCTGAGACAAAAGTTAAAATAGTAGGTCTCGAGAAATTAACATTAATTGTTGAAAAAGAAGAATAAGGACGTATCATAACTAAAGCAATTTTCTTTTTAAGTTTTCAATTATTTTTTCATATTTTTTAGCTTCTTTAATGGCTTCCTCGGCTGTCTTTAAAGCCTTTCTATATTTGCTTTTTAGTTCGGTGTTTTCATTTTCTAGGTTTTTAATTCTAGATTTTAGAATTTCGATTTCCTCGGATTTCCTCTTTAAATCTTCCTCTAGCTTAGCGATTATTTTTTTCGCCTCAACAATGCTGAGAACTTTGATTTCAGTCTTCAAAGTCTTCAGACGGGTTTTTGCTTCTTGAACTTGCATAACGAATTGCGCTCTTAATCTTTCTCTTCTTTTTTCCAATTCCTCTCTGGTTTCTGGAGAAACGTAGTCAAGGGGATTAAAGCCGATTGCACCATGACGAGTTTCCCTAGGTCTGATTTTAACTATTAGAGGAACCCTTCTAACGGCATCACCTGCAATGACAGCTTCTCCAGGTTCTAATCGTTGTATATCTTCAGACCAGTCTTCGTTTAGTCCTTCGGCGCTTTTTACTGTTACAGAAATATCGGTGTAATCAGTTAATTGGTGAATGACCCAAGTACCTGCCTGAGCACGTATTGTTGTGTCTAAGAGTTGAGGTTTTTGAGTTATAAAAATTAAATTTGCGCCAAATTTTCTGCCTTCTTGGGCAAAGAGCCTAACAATTTCTCTAATTGTGGATTTTGTCTTACCTGCGAAGAGATGCGCTTCATCTAAAATGCAATAGAAGGGTGGGATGTTACCGCCAGTGGACGCTTCATATAGCTTTGTAAGGATTTCTTCACTAATGAGTTGTTGCATATCGGTGGATAAACCTCTAAGATTAATAATTGTGCATTGACCGGAGACAACAAGATCTTTCGGATCGGTGGTTAAGACGGCTTCAACAGGAATATCCCCACCGGGGTTTATATTTAAATCAGCGAACTCAATGATCTGATCTTTATAGCCTTTAGGTTCAACTTCGAATTCTTCTGATCCGTTTTCAGCTGGGATTTTTAAGCTGGAATATTCGCCGTGGCGATCAATGATCACAACTGGTATTCCCTTTTTTAGAAATTCTTCAATTAGAACACCAACAGTGTAGGATTTACCAGAGCCAGTTTTACCTGTAATAAAGATTCTACCAAGTCTTTTGACCGGAAGAAAAACTTTATAGGGTAGCCCTCTGAGCTTGCCTAGATATACTGCCTCTTCGTAGGGAACATCTAAACCTAAAACATTCTTGACAAGTTTAGTGGACGCTTTTAAAACAATGCTTTCTGGTTTGAAGGGAGTTTTAGGCATCGAACCAACCACGGAACATTTAGCAAACATCACTGAGTCTTCGGTCCAAAGCTCTTTTATCATAAAAAGAAAATTACGACTCTCATGTTCAATTTGTAAGTAATCGTTTCTACCAACTCTCTCAGATAATAACTTCACAGTAACGGTATGAGTGGTGGTTTTACCAACTAATCTACCGACCCTTTCCAAACACTCATCCAAAATAAACCCACCAGCATTTTAACAATTAACAACAACGCTCCTCAACTTTATAAATATCACCATAGCAAACTTTACTAAAAACGATATAGGAACGTTAAACTAAGCGCAGTTAGAAATTTATGGGACTATAAGCGCTCTTCTTGCTTATACACAGATCATTATGTATGTTTGGTAAAGAAAAACCTTGAGGTCAGGTCGGCGTTTAGATCATCGTTTCTCTACTCACCTGACTCTCATGTCCTCATTCCTCAAAGAATAAATTCATGTTTCCCTTAAATTAATGTCGATTGATATTTTAATACTTCAAACACAACTTTTGCTCACTAAAGCAGAACTCAGACAACACAATCACTATTATTATTCCATATATAATGGTGGTAGATGAATAAATTTAAAGAGGTAAAGGTAAAATCGTTATTGAAATTATATGGTGAAAGATCTTAAGGGGAAAAGATCATGTTAGTCTCTCTTTATATAACTAGTGCTGCTTGGGCTAGTTGGATTTTTGATATCAAGTTTATTGAAAATAAGATGAAAAGAGTAAGGCCAGGATTTTTATTTCCGAAATCGGCTATACTTATCATGTTTTTACTCCTTATGCTAGTTGGTTTTGCTCATGGATGCGCAACACTACTTATTCCAATCCATATATACTTTATTTGGCTCCTTTCTATAAGAGTAATTATATTTATCATCTCTTTTCTGACAGCCAAGAAATTAGCATCTTTCGCAGCAAAGAACCCAGATGTTAGATTGAGAGATTTATTTAAATCAAAATATCAAACTCACGCCAAGAAGGTTAGTCAGAGAAAGGTGTCTTTCTCAAGGAAGTTTGTACTTTTTGTATTAGTTCTAATTGTATTATTTAATGCACTTTTCGGGTTACCTGGTCTTCTAAGTAGGTCAATAGGCTTTGCAAGGGCTTCTGCTATGAAAAACTACTTTAAGGTTATGGCGGTTGGAAATGCTACATTGTTCCCAGAGATAAATGTTGAAGGTCTCAGAGTAACTACAAGTAGCGTTGCTAGATCCATTGCCGAAATGAAGAAAACAAGTGCCGCCTCTTGGGTTACAAGCGTTCACTTAGGCATGTATAAGAGCGAGTTATGTTGGATAGCTACAATAAGCGAACCACCAGTGCTTGGCTCCTTTCTAATGGGTAAAAGCAACAGGCTTCGAGAAATCATAATCATACCTGTTACAGATGCAACTGGTGAAAAAGCTCAAATAATACCAATAGAAGCAAAATATGGAGAAGGTCTATGGTTTGATAAAGATATTAGGGTACATGCTCAAGATATGTTTCCATTGAGGACTTTTAGTCGAGCTTATCTTACATGGGATCCGGAAGCGGAGAGACTAGTCTACGTAACAACCAGTTACTATGAAGTTCCGTTTGGCCCCCTTGTGGATCCTATGGTTCATATTTGGGATCCTGTTACTGGTGCTTTACTTGGGCAATATAAGCCGGAAGAAGCTCCTGAGTGGGTTGTTCAGAGATGGGATGAGGAGTGGCTTGAGAGGATGGGGGATGCTTTTGGAGATTTTAGATGGACAGCTGAGAATGAGTTAAACTTTTGGAATGGCATACCAATATATAGCGATAGGTCAGCAAGTCCAGCTGAAGCAGAAGGGCTTAGATACCAGCTATGGGACGGAGAGCTGGTCGCAGTTTACCTGTTTTGTAACAAACGTAATCCTAGTTTACTCGAATTTGTAATAATAGCTAAAAAAGATGGGATTTATCTTTACAGTCTAGATCATATGGCACTTATCTCTCCAGAGGAAGCTAAAAGGGTTGCAAAAGCTGAACTCCCATCTCTACCTGAGGGGCGATACTATTCAACACCTTTAGCTCTCTTATATAGAATAGGTACTGATCTATATTATCATATACCAGTATTTGTTTATGATGAAGATACAGGTCACTATGTACCATCCTTTTTCGCTTTGGTTAGGGCTACTGACAGAACGTGTGTTCGTGTTCGCTGCGCTGATGTTGGTGGAATGAAAGAAGCTGCACTGGCGGCCTACACCATGATTAAGAGGGGGACTGCTCAAAGGACGGTTAACGGAACTATAGTTGCCAAGTATGAATACGTTGAAAACGGGAATACGCGTATATGGTTGGATATAGATGTTGGAAATTCAACAATAGTTCACGTTCTAGCTAAAGTTGAATTGCTAGAAGAAGAGGATACGTACTTAATACTTTCTAAAGAAGTAGGTGACTACATAAGTGTAATAGTCGACGAAAATAACGTCATATTGGACGTTCTCGAGTAAATATGTATATTGCACTGGAAACTATTGTCCTCTAAGAACTCTCGAGAAAGGGTAATGTAATATTCATGGGAAACATCATCTAATACTATTGTTTTGAGATAAAAAATTGCAGACACTATAATCCCAAAGTTACGAATGAAACATATACCACCTAAATTCGCAAGTCATTATAAGTTGAAGACCCTTTACTGCTGCTAGGGATTTATAATATAAACTCTTATGGCTTTTCAATATTTTCCAAGCAGTGTTTGCCTTTGAAGGCTTCCATGACTGTTTAAATGTTTATTCATATTATAGTTGTGTTGTATAGTCACTTACATGTCGATAAAGAGATTTTTGGGTTCTAACGCTTTTATTTTATCTTTTGAAAGTTTTGAAGTTGCTTAGTTTAAATTGGCTAGTTTAATGCTTATATGCAGAAAGGGGGCAAAATACTTAAATATGCAAGATTTGAGAACACATATGGAGATATTTAAAGATATGCGGCTTTATAAATTCTTTATTTCTTAGCGGCTAACTCCCACGCACGAGGGAGTTCCGATGGCTAAGCTCGTAAAAGAAACTGATGGTTTCATCGCTAAACACATTAACCGAAAAGTTTCGACTAGAATTAGCACTTTTCTAGTTAAATCGAGGCTTGATATTACCCCCAACGAGATGACTTTTCTGAGTTTTCTTACGGCTGTTTTGAGTGCTTGTTTTTTCTTGGGAAGATTTCCTTTCCTCGGCGGAATCATGGCTCAGATTTCAAGTATTTTGGATGGTTGTGATGGAGAAATAGCTAGATTGACAAATAGAACATCTAAGGAAGGGGAAATATTAGACGCTGTTCTCGACAGATTTGCAGATGGATTGCTCATTATGTCCATAACTATTTTGGCATATAACATTGTTTCTTTTCCAATAATGGGAGGTTCTTTAATAATAGCTTTGGGCTTTTTAGCTTTAATGGGTTCGTTTAGTGTAAGTTACTCGGCTGCTAAGGGTTTAAGTGTTGGCTACGAATATAAAAGACGATGGGCAGGAAGAGACATAAGACTTTTTGTTATCATGCTTGCTGGAATTAGTGCGGAAATATTTCCACTATCACTACCTCTCTTCCTTTTTATACTCGTAATACTCACCTTTTCCGAGACAATTTATAGAATTAAAGAAACTTTCAATAAAAATTTCGACTCCCCATAAATTATTATTTTAGAACTTCTTATAATATACTGCATATTTTGAATAATTAGAACATCAAACTTAGTATCGTGTTATGCATCTTGAACGTTTACTTATCTTTCCCGGGGTATATTGGTTCTTAAGGGTTTTCTATAAGGTAGCATCAGATCGATTTAGGTGGTGGAAAGCTTGAAAATTGGAGTTGCGACATTTGTTGATGTGGAGGGCAACCTTTTTGATCTCTTGGAAACTGTTAGGAATCACGGAATAAATGCTGTTGAACTTAGATGTGAATGGCCATTGTTTGACCCTGAAGAAATCATATTTAAGAAAAATTACATTAAAAAGTTAAAGGAACTGCTACAGACGATGGAGTTGACCCCATTGTTACATGCCAGTTATATAGATGTGAATCTTGCTAGTACAAGTGATTTGCTGAGAACAGCGGCAGTAAAACGTATAGTAAATTGCGTAAAGGTGGCATATTTACTTGACGCAAAGTATGTAACGTTACATATGGGTTATCTTCACGAGGACTATCTCCCTAAAAGAATGAATACTATAAGGAAGTTAGCAAAGAAGTCACTAATATCGATATTAAATGTTGCACGTGACTATCAAGTAAAGATATGTATAGAAAATAAAGAAAAAAAGAGAAAAAGACATTTGATGACAGATCCTTACGAAATTATGAATTTCATAGACAGTTTGAATAATTATCATGAAATTCTTTTCGTGACGTTTGACGTTGGGCACGCAAATACGTGGGGTTGCGATTTAAAAACTTTTTTTGATGTAATAAGGGAGAAAATACGCGTAATTCATCTTCATGATAATCATGGAACAGCAGATGAACATTTAGCATTGGGTGAAGGTTCAATAGACTTTGATAATCTACTCCCGTATATTGTTTCAAAGTGCAATAATGTTCCGCTAATACTTGAAATACATACATGGAATGGTTTACTTAAAAGCATTAACTACGTTAGGAAAAAGTTAACAACGTTGAAAACATAGTATTGTTTACTTCTTCTCAATTTTTGACTTTTTATATGTCCAAATCCGACAGTATCGTCATTTTCTTTAGAATAGGATATTAATTGGTTTTGCAATTTTACTTTAAGCCAAGTGTGTTAAGAAAACAAGGTCATGCGGCGCCTAACCATAGTTAACATACACATGTGACCCTCATAAATGTGCAAAAACGAATCTGTAAAACTTGTTTCTGTTACAGAATTGGGAACAAAGCAGAAAACTCTTCAAAAAAGCACGAAAATAAACTAAAAATCTTTCAGATAAAAAGATACAGCAACCCTAAACCTAATCAAACTAAACAAAAATAAAATAATAAACCACAAAAAATATAAATTCTGACAGAACCTACCACTATGAAATAGTTAAGATAATTCCTAAGACCGAAAACACCCCGGCCCGTAGCTCAGCGGCAGAGCGGGCGACTCCAACCCTAAAGTTAGAGGGTTGGAGACCGAAGCTGTAGAAAACGCCTAGTAAGGCGTTTGTCCACCCTTAGCCGCCGCTCGGACAAGCAGACACCGCCAGGATTCAATGTACCATTGAATCCCGGTAGAGGTCCCGGGTTCAAATCCCGGCGGGCCGACCATCACTTTTACTTTACTTTTACTTGTTCTTGGAGAATGATATTTCTTTTGGTTGGTTTGAATTATGTTGTTGTGTTTTTCGGTAGGTTTTTAAGTTGGGGTTTATTTGTTTTAAATGATTGCTAGGAGTTGTGGTTTTGTGCCTCGAACTAAGAAGGTTTTGGATATTAAGGATCTGCCCGGCGTTGGGCCTGCAATTGCTAAGAAGTTGGTTGAGAATGGTTTTGGTAGTATTGAAGCGATTGCTGTTACTTCTCCTAGGGAATTAGCTGCTGTTATTTCTATTGGTGAAGGTGTAGCAGCTAAAATTGTTGAGGAAGCTAGGAAAGCTGCTGGTATTGGTTTTATTTCAGCGGAAGAAGTCTGGGCTGAGAGAATGGAAATCCATAGGATTACCACAGGTAGTAAGAGTTTAGATAATCTTCTTGGCGGTGGAATTGAAACTCGCGGGATTACCGAGTTTTTTGGTGCGTATAGGACTGGTAAAACGCAGATTGCTCATCAATTGTGTGTAACTGTGCAGTTGCCTGAGGATCAAGGTGGTTTAGAACGTGGAGTTATTTATATCGATACAGAAGGTACTTTTAGGCCCGAACGTATCGTTCAGATGGCTTCACGTTTCGATTTAGATCCAAAAGATGTACTAAAGAGGGTTTTGGCTGCCAGGGCTTATAATTCCGATCATCAAATGTTACTTGTCGAAAAAGCCAAAGATTTAATTCCAGAGATGAATATCGGTTTGTTGATTGTTGATAGTGTTATGGGTCATTTTAGGGCTGAATATGGCGGCAGGGGGATGCTAGCCGAGCGTCAGCAAAAGTTAAATAAGCATTTACATAGTTTACTTCGTATTGCTGAGGTCTTTAACGTTGCTGTTGTTGTAACAAACCAAGTTATGGCTAAACCTGCTGTTTTCTTCGGCGACCCAACAGAAGCTACAGGTGGACATATTCTTGCCCATTCATGCACAACTAGAGTATATTTAAGAAAGAGTAAACAGGAAAGGAGAATAGCTAGATTAGTTGATAGCCCCTACTTACCAGAAAGCGAGGCAGTTTTCAGAATAACAGAACAAGGCATAGAAGACGTATAATAACTTACACGCTACATTTACCGTCCTAATGACGTTAAAAGGGATTGTGCGTTAAGAGTTCGTATTTTTTCTAAGATGTTTCAATAGTGGAATTTTTTCAATTTTTTCTTTTGTAAGATGTTCCCATAGGATCCCTTTTGGTTTATTGTATTTTGTATTTGTTCTAATGATTTTTGTTGGCGTTATTATGACGTCTACGGGCATATCGTGCTCTGTCATCGGAATGTCATCAACTATTTGGATATCGTGAACTGTAGTAATAATCGGAGTTTTCTCATCTATTGCACCATACTCCTTTAGAATTCCATATTCCAGATCACTGTAACCGCCTCCTTTGCCAACTCTGCCTCCTTTAGGAGATACGGCAACCGAACCTGTGATCTTCACATCAATTTTTATTTTAGAGGGGTGAACTTTCACACCCCATTTGAATGCGCCTCGAATAGTAGATGCTTCTCTATATTTGTTTTTAGGGATTTTTGAAGGATATAAGATTAAGAGTCCTTCTTTTAATCTGGGTGTAGCCATCACAAGAATTTTACCGTCTTTTAATATCATTTCCCTCACGGATCTTTGAGGGGAATCAGGGTTACAAAAAATTACTTTTGCATTTCTATATTCTGGTAGTTGCCTAAGTTTTTCAGCTGCTTTTTCGGCTCCGATGAAGTTTGGTATTCGGCCTTTGCAAGGCAGAGGAAATCTGGCTATTCCTTCTTTTTCCATTTTGTTCCAGATGTATTCTCTTATTTTTTGTTTTTCATCCTTTATCAAGAAGTTGCACCTTCGATGTTTATGTATTGGTCCAAGTATTTATCTAATTGTTCAAGAACCTTTTTCAGTTGTTTTGTGGGTATAGTTATTGCCGCTGCAGTTCTATGTCCTCCTCCATCTATTCTAGGGTCTATTTGTTTTAATTTGTCTTTTAGTTGTTGAAAGAATTCTCCTATGTTAAGTTGTTTTCCTTGATTGTTTTTGAGCTCTTGGTAGTTTAGTGGGGCCCTAAAACTTATTTTTAACATTCCGTGCATTTTTGGATCAGTGTGTAGAGCGGCTACTACATGTGGTTTTTGTTCTTTTGAAATTTTTTGTTTTAGAAGATTTGTTGCTATTATGCCTGTGGTTTTTTCGTTTATGAGGTTACCGTAGTTGTAGAATACGAAGTTCTTGTAGTATTTAGGTTCTATTAGTCCTTCTCGAACAGCTTCTAAAGCTTCTCTTATTATTCCCTTGTACGTTTTATAGTGTTTTGCTGCTTTTTCCACAGCATCATAGGCTGCAAAAAGTAAATTAAATGCCGTTTCATTGTCTCCTTGTCTTGTGCAGCTGTTTAGGAATGTTGCTATTTCTCTCGGGTCTAAACTAAATTCTTTGAGTTCTGTTTCTTCAAATATTGTTACGTCGTATACTTCATTTTTTAGGGATTCTAAGTATTCTTGCAAGGTTTCTGGTTCTACTGTTTCTTTCAAATGTTTTTCAATTATGTTTAGTAGTTTTTGTTTTTCTTCTTCGCTTAGGTCTGCTATTCGTCTCCAATATGTTCCGTTGTATCTTTCTTCTGTTAGTTGTATACCTTGTTTTTTAAGCCATGCCGCGCATCTTGTTACATTGTTTAGAGGTTCTGGTAGTTTTGGGCTGTGATAAGCTATTGCTACTGGTATCGGTCTTGTGTATCTACCGTAGAATCCTATGTCAATTTTGTACTCTACGGCTCCGATTTGTTTAGCGAATTTTAATATTTTTCTGTTCAACCCTATTAGGCGTCCATATTTTATATTTTGCAGGTCTGCAACTGCTCCTAGTACTGCTAGGGCTGTTATCCATTTTCCCCATCTTGTTGTCCAGAACTGTTCGTCAAATAAATAGTAGACTACGAGATAAGCTGTTACACTTCCAGAGCATTCAGTTAAGTCGTTTATGTTATGGTGTATTGGGTTTAATTGTCTTTGTGAGCGTTTCAGTTGGGGTTCATGATGATCTAGTATCAGGTAGTTTGAGTATTGTTTTGCTATTTCTTTTTCTTTTCCAGCTCCTATGTCGCAGAATATTATTCTTTCACAGTTTTCTTCCATATATTTCTCGTTTATTTGTGTAAGTGTATGTGGTGTTAGTTCTCTTGTTACTATGTATTCTACGGGGCAGCCATGTTTCCATAGAGCTATATATGTTAGTACCCCGCTACTTACCCCGTCCCCGTCTCCGTGACATACTATCAATGTTTTTTGTTTTCGGTTTAGGTACTTTTCTGCAATTTCCTTTGCTTTGGTGGACATTTCACGGTATTTTGGGTTTTTGAAGATCAATGGCACTTACATCCCTCGTTTATCCTGCTTGGAGGGTGTATACATGTTATACGACTTATTACTATTGCTAAAAAATGAAATTTTAGGTTGAATAATAGTTTTATGCTGGAAGTTAAGTAAAAACAGTTGGTCTGCGTCGTATTTAAATTTTAAATCTTTCATGTTTAAAGTGGTTTTAAGTTCCTGTGAAGGGATTTGAATTATGGCTTTTGAGAAAGAGATTGTGCTTTGTATTTTGAAGCTTACGAAGGTTGTTAAAGGACTTTCTATTGAAGATATTGTGGCGTGTAGTGGTTTTGCTTCCACTTTGGTCAAAAAAACTGTAGGTAGGTTAAGGGAACGTGATTTAATAATTGTTGAGGGAAAGAAGTTGCTTGTAAACGATGAAAAGAGATTAAGATTGGCTTGTTTTGCTGCTAGTTTGGGTTGTGATGTTGAAAGAATTTCTCGCTTTCTGACTTGGAGAGAGTTTGAAGTCTTTTGTTCTAACATCCTTGAGAGTTGCGGCTTTAAATCGTTTTTAAATTTTCGTTTTAAGCATAGAACTGGTAGACGCGAAATGGATGTCTTAGGTTTACGGAGACCCTTTATTTTATGTATTGACGCTAAGCAGTGGGGAGCTCGTTTCGGTAAGACTTCTGGTTTAAGAAATGCTATAAAAAAACATGTTGAGAGAGTTAAACTTCTTGGCGATGTAATCGACAAATATGTGCTAAATTTGGGCATTGAGGATTGGGGTGAAGGGGTTTTAGTTCCTCTTTTAGTTACTTTATTTCAAGAAAAAATTATGCTCGAATTTGATGTCCCTGTTGTTCCAATTTTTAAGTTAAGTTCTTTTTTAATGGATTTTGATGGTTACTTAGATGAACTACGTTTTTATAAAGTTACATTACCTAGGCAGAGGAAGATTATTTAATAGTATGTAGAAGTTTTGTAGTTTGTGGCGGTGTGATGCACAATGGAGGAAGACCTTGGGAAAAAATCTAGGAGAATAGTTTTAAGGCTTCTTGGAATTATGTACGATATCCGTAGTAAATGGGAAAAGAGACTTGAAAGTTTCATGAATCGCTATACTTCCCAAAGTATTGGGGAATTTCCTTTTTCTGAATTTAAAGATATTGTTTTAGGATATTTTGCAGATTTTCATTCGGAACTATCTAGGTCTGTTGTTAAGTATGTTCAAACGCTAATTGAAAAATATACTTCCACTATCGAAGATTTAGAGACACGTATTGCAAGTTCAAAAATATATAATAATGTGGTTGAAGATTTAAGAAAGGAAGTCGAGACCTTACGTGAAAAGAATACAAAGCTACAAAATTTTATGAAGAAAGAATTGTTAAGAACTGTAAAGTATAAGATTTTAGCTGTTTTAGAAAAAGATGGAGAGCTAAATGTAAAGAAACTTGCCGCAAGATTGAACGTCTCCGAGAATCAGGTTAGAAAGTACTTGAAGGAACTAGAAGATGAAAAGTTTATCGAGATAAGGAGGGATGTTCGCCCATATGTTATTTCTCTTTTAAAGACACCTTGGAGCTTTTAGAGGGATAGAAAATGCGTATTGGTATTGTTTATTATCTTAGCAAACGAAATTGGATTTTTAGAGAACTTGATAGAGCTATTAGAAAAAATGGCGGCGAACCCGTTTATATCCCCATTAGGAGTATAACTTCCCGGCTTGTAGATGTTGAGAACTTTACTTCAGGTGGTTTAAACCTAATTAATGATGTTGATGCTGTTCTTCTTAGAACTTTTGGTTTTGGGACCACTGATCAGATAACTTTTAGAGTCAGTTTTTTTGAACATTTAGAACTCTGTGGTATACCCGTAGTTAATAGTAGTTACGCGTTTAGACGCGCTAAAGACAAGTATGCTACTATTTATACTTTAAAAAGGGCTGGTATACGCGTTCCTAGAACCGTTGTAACAGAAAGTTTGGGCGCCGCCATAAGAGCTGCTAGAAAATTTGGGAATGTTGTTATTAAGCCTTTAATAGGTGCACGCGGCCTTGGTGTGATCCGTACTGATAATTTTGACTTAGCGTATAGAATTTTGAAAGCACTGTACAGCCTTGGTTTTGTTCTATATGTTCAAGAATATATTGAGAGACCCGATAGGGATATTAGGGCTTTTGTCGTTGGAGATGAAGTTGTCGCGTCTATGTATCGTTATTCTCCTCCTGGTGAATGGAAAACAAATATCTCGATTGGCGGTAGAGCTGAGGCTATAAAATTGGAAGAGGAATTGGAAGAATTAGCGATAAGGGCTTCTAAAGCTATAGGTTTAGACTATGCTGGAGTGGATATCATTGAAAGCAAGGAAGGACCTATGGTGATTGAAGTTAATGCTGCACCTTCTTGGCATGGTCTACAAAAAGTTAGTAAGGTTAATATCGCAGATAAAATAATAAAGCATGTTGTCAAAAAAATTAAGAAATAAATATTACTATTTCTTCTCTAGTTTTTTAGTAGTTACTTTCCCTGTATGAAGATCAACAGCAATTTTCACTATTCCTTTTGGTGTAGGTATTGTTACTTTCAAACTGTCTTCGGCCTTTTCAATATGAGCCCATGGCACCCATTTTTTTATTTTTGAATCCCAAGTATAGGCTTTTATATTTGGCACTTCTTGCATAAATTTCTCGAGCTCAACTAAGTTTTCGAAAAAGAAAGTTTTTTTATCCTCTGTTATGGCTTTGAAAGGTTTGATTGGACCTTCTATAATTTTGCATTCAGAGCTCCTCGGAGGATAGTGAATATTTTTGAAAGTTATATATCGGTTTTGAGCGTCATAATATATAGTGCAATCTGCTGAAACAGTACTTGAAGTGGCAAAGCTTGAAACTTCGTAAATTTTTCTTGCAACTGCAACAAAATGCGTAGAAGGCGTTTGATCAAAACTTACCATTATTATGCACATGTTTGTCGATTCTTTTCTTATTTTATCCCAGCGCACAAATACTCTTCCTTCTTTTTCATCAAATACCTCGTCTAAAAGCTTTTTTACAATAGTGAAAAATGAAGGGGATTCCTCTTTAATTTTTATGTGAAGCGTAGCATTATGTATTCTTCCCCCTTCGTCCTCACATGTCCTAATGAGATTCCAGCAATCTTCCTCACTAAATTTTGCAGTCATTAAAAATCCTCCGCATTTTAGGGAAGGCAAAGATCATCGTTTTTCATAAGGATGATAACCATTTTGATATTTCGTCTTTTCTCATCTTTTCAAACACTTTATTTTCGATACTTGCTACTGCTAACTCTACGTTGTCCGGTTCAAGCTCTTTTTCAGCGACCTCTTTTAGCGATTTTAAAGCTAATTTTATGGCTTCATCAAGAGAGAATTCTTTCTTATATTCTTTTTCGAGTATATCATTTACTCTTTGTGCGCCTCTTCCTATTGCTGTTGCTTGCCATTCCCAGTATGCTCCTGATGGATGTGTTGAA
>JAGGSW010000099.1 GCA_021158895.1 Candidatus Odinarchaeota archaeon
AGCATTAGGTATTTTAAAGTCAGTATTTTTGAGTTCATATAGATGCTTTTACTACAGGATATGAAAATCATTTGTTTTACATATAGGAAAAATATATTACTTACTGGTGCAATATTTAATAGTCACAACAGGTTTGTCACAATACATGTGTTTCCTATAAACATTACTTAAACAATGACAAACACAACAATTGGAGGTGTCTCTGGTTGGCACAAGCAAAAAGAGAAGAAAACGTAATATTAGTAGGTAAAAAACCCCCAATGAACTATGTTCTAGCAGTTGTAATGCAATTTAATAGCGGAGCAAACGAAGTAGTAATAAAAGCTAGAGGAAGAGCAATAAGTAAAGCCGTAGACGTAGCAGAAATCGTCCGGCAAAGATTCTTACCGGAAATGGTTGAAGTAAAAGAAGTAAAGATAGGAAGTGAAGAAGTAGGGGAGGAACAAAACAAGAGAACTGTCTCAACAATAGACATAACACTAAGACGAGTAAGTTAATCTCGTTTTTTGTCTTGATTATCTCTATTTAGCCAACCTAGTTTTATTCTTTTATTTTATTTGCCAATTAGCACTTTAAACGGATAAGTTTCCTTTTAGATTACATTTTTGGCTAATATCCTTCCCTGTAATGTTTTAACAAGCAAAACGATCTAAAAATATTTAGGTAAACCTAAATTCTAGCTTAGAGAAACCTCATCAACGATAAAAATATTTTTGTATATAAAAATACTACAAAAATATTAGTTGTTCACATTGACTGTGGGGGGATTAGTGGCGAAAGGAGATTTCGTTTTAATCGAAAGAAAACCATCAAAAGGAACCCTTTGTGGAAATTGCGGCCATCCACTAACAGTAGAAGTGTATTGGAAATCTGGAAAAATAATTAAGAGAATTTTCTGTGAAAACTGTGGTATGGAAGCATGGAGAGAATAAAGATGCCCCAGGTGTGGTTTGGTTTACAATCGAGATTTAAACGCTGCAATAAATATAGCCTACTCCTTAACGAGAGGAGTAGGATGGGGGAGCTGTGAATCTCCCTCGAACTCCCACATGAAGTGCTGGTGAAAAGCCAGCACAGAACGGGAGAAGCCACCGTCTTTAGATGGTGGCAGTTCACAAACGATATGTTAAAAAGGTCTTCCTTTTTAAGTGAAGGTGACTTTACAAAAAGTCACCCTATAATCAAGATTTGGAAATGGAGGAACAATAAATGAGCGAAGAGAAAATATATTACCGTGTGGAGAATATAGTGGCCAGTGTGATACTAGAGGATAGAATAGACCTAGAAAAAGTAGCAAACGCCTATCATAACGTTGAATACGACCCAGAACAGTTTCCAGGTCTAGTATTTAGACTTCAAAACCCTAAAGCTGCAGTACTCGTATTTAATACAGGTAAAATGGTTGTTACCGGCTTAAAAAGAGAGGAAGAAGCTGAAATCGTCGTCAACAAAGTTATAGATAAAATAAGAAAAGCAGGCGTACCGATTAAAAGCAAGCCACAAATACAAATACAGAACATCGTATCCTCAGGAAGTATAGGTGGAGAAATTGACCTTGAATTAGCTTCAATAACTCTTGATGACTCCTTATATGAACCGGAACAGTTTCCAGGACTAATTTATAGAATGAAAGACCCTAACGTTGTATTTCTACTTTTCAGTAGTGGAAAAATAGTATGTACAGGTGCTAAAAAAGAAACTGATGTAGCAAGAGCCGTTAAAAAACTTGCAAAAGAGTTAAGAGAACTTGGACTTGTTACTTAAACAAACTCTAACCTTTTTATATTAGTATTGAGAAACATTAATATCCATTTCTAATTAAAGATAAAGTAATGGTCCTTTTTAACATTTTGGGGGAAAAATAGCTGAGATTTAAATGTCAAATGTGTGGAAACTGCTGCCGAGACAAAAAAATGATTGTAACACTAACTCATGTAGATGTAATTAGACTAGCTTCTTTCTTAAATTTGGATGCGCAGGAAGTTTTAAAGTATGTGGCATTTTATCAAATAATCGGTGAAGGAGGACAAAAACTTATAACGCCTCCTATTATTACAACAAGAGGTATAGCATACCTAGGGCTTCTTAAACTAAATGATGGGTCATGCGTCTTTCTTTCAAAAAACAAATGTTCCATATACCCTGCTAGGCCAACTTCTTGCCGTAATTTTCCATTTACCTTTCAAGTAAAAAATGGATGGCTGTATCAGGGAATATCAATAAGAGCAAAAGAATACTGTAAAGGGCTTGGGAAAGGTGACGAGATAAGCGAGAAAAAATTAGCTAAAAAAGGTACAAAAACTATTAAAGAACTAAAGGAATATGAGGAGCTCGTTTCGAAGTGGAATAGGCTTGCATTAAAAGGTCAGATACTCCCTACTCCACAGTTGTTTATTAAGTACGTTCTTTCTAGAGGATTTTTAGACTTATCTTTATCTCCGCTTAGATAATTATAAGTAAGGTTGGAAGACACAACGCCATTTTAGGATTTTTCTCTTTAGGTCCGCATTTACTTTGTTGCGAATTTCGCAAAGCATCTAAGTAAAAAGCTACCGTAGGCATAAGGCAAGCCTAATGATAATTTTTGAAACTTTTGTTGGAAAAGAAAATTCAAAGATATTGAAGATAACGATTTTAAAGATAGTTGAACGAAATTTTAAAGCGAAGACTATCAATCCTTTGTGAAAATATTAATTTACTTTGCTTTTAAATCAAAAATCGGTTGTGTTGGCGCCTATCACACAGTAAAAATTGAAGTGAGATACTACAAGTGTTCGGTTAAGGTGCCTATAACCAAAAAATATATGTGTAGCCGAGAGGTATACAAAAGTAATACCTCTTTATTGCGGGGGGTACCATTTGCACCTTAGAGACATGGCACGGAAAGCTATCGAAATTCTTCAAGAAGTTGGCGAGGAAGGGTGCCTTATTCTGGATTTGGCTTATAAATTGGGAGTTTCGCGAAGACGTATCTATGATATCATAGCAGTATTAAAGGCAGCTGATCTAATAACTACTAAAAGAGAGAGGCGAGGTACAAGAATAGTCTGGAAAACGGAATTACACTACTTAAAAGAGAAGAAAATGCTCTTAGAAGTCATTAAAAAGGAAAGAACGTTAAGAAAAAACATTGAAAGAAAACTCTTAGAGCTAAGAGAGAAAGAAACTTGGATGAGGGAGGAGAAAAAGAGGGGGAAGTTCGTAGCTCAAACACCTGAAATAATAAAATTTAATGTAAGTAAATTAAGAATAAGGAGTGATGGCGGGTACTTAAAGGTATCAAACAAAGGCATAGAAGCAATCGTAGAAGCTACACGTCCAGGTATAATTGTTGAACCCGTACGCATATATGCTCCGCAAAGAAGACCAAGACCACTAAAAGAATATTAAAAGTTAAAAGAATAACTATACTTCAACATAGAGTCCCAGTAACCCCTATTTAATAGACCATTTCAATTGAGCATATTTACCATAGATTAGGTTTTCACTCTACCCTCAAAACTTTCACAATTTCTCCTCTTTTCACTTCCCTAAGTTCGTTTAAATCGCTGATAATTCTGCCCACGACATTAACTTCAGAATACGGTTCAATTTTCTCATAGAAAATACATAAAGCATCTCCCATCGGCCAATATGCTATGTCTCCTGGCTCTATGTCTTTTCTTGCTTTTTCCTTACCCATTTTTATTCCAACATTAAAATATATTTCACCAGGGTTTTGTGGAGGCCATAGCATAACTCTAGAAGTTATTGGAAGCTTTAGTAAAAGCTTTTCGATAGTTCTAGGAGCTTTTATTCTTATTAGTTCGCCTAAAATTTCCTTCTTGCCTCCAAAAACGAACTTTATTTTAAATCTACTAAGTTCACTCATTCAAACACCTCAACATTTCTTTAAAACTCCTTTATTTAATATTTTGCATAACATCATAACGACAACTACTTAATAAACTCTAAGTGGGTCTGAAGCGGAACTAGATGTGAGCCATCACAGCTGGGAGCAAGGTGGAGTTCAGGGAATCCTTCTCTACATGTAGCAAAAGTTAATCTATGTTTCACAGCAATTTTCCTAACTTTTTCCATGAGTTTTCTTCTAATAGATGAAGGAAGATAACGTGAAGCTCCTACCCTTTCACCTAACTTAAAATAATATTTATACAGTTTCCTTGAAATTACTGGAAACCTTTTTTCAAAACGTTTCCAACCGTCAAACTTAGGTTTAAAGGTGGAACTGACAATGTGAAGCGCACCCGCTTCCGCTACAGCAGATATAACATCCTCTATATCTTTCTCACCGCTATTTAAACCCAATATTATTGGGTCCACCCTTACAGAAACCTTTACTCCTTTCTCAACAAGTTTTCTAATAGCATCAATTCTTTTCCATGGACTTGGAGCATAAGGCTCCAGCGCAGCTGCAATCTCCTCATTTATAGTTGTTATCGTGAAGCTAACAGAACTACGCATAGATGAAAGAATATCCACATCTCTAACCACAAGATCGGATTTAGTTATGATTAGAACCCTAACGTCATACTTCTTAAAAAGCTCCAAGATTCTTCTCGTTAATTTTAAGTCTTTTTCAATAGATGGATAAGGATCCGAACTGTTCGACATAGAAACAACAAGATTTTTATCAATTTTCCTAATATCTTTACGAACTTTTTCTAAAAGTTTCTCTTTAGGTCTGCAGTTAAAGGCATGAGGAATATATGAGGTAATGTAGCAGTAAATGCATTGATGCGTACAGCCAGTATAAGGATTTAAAGTATATTTTGGAGGACATGTGCAAAGGGGGCTTTTCCAAGGATCAAAAGGTTTAATCACTTGCATAACTTCTCCCAGACAAAGAAACGGTCTTAGCTCTAATACTCAACAATACAAGCCTTTTGGTTTTCAAGTATTTAAGTTATAAGTTAAAAGATTTATGTTTTCTTCAATAATTAATAGTTGGAAGGAAAAATTAATGTAGAAAAATATAAATGTTAGATCCAGGTTGGTGCAGGCAATGAAACCATGGCTACTAAACATCTTAGCTTGTCCAATATGTAAACATCACCCACTTGACGCCTACTTTTATACTTGGGAAACTCCAAACGGACAAATAAAAGAAATATGTGAGAAAGCAGGCAAACCAGTAGAGGAACACCTAGAAGACTACAAGACAATGTTAAAAGATCTCATAGATGGAATTATCAGTCCACCAGCAATAGAAAAAATCAAAGATGAAACAGAAAACGAAACAACAATAAAAACACTAGAAAAAGTTAGACAAACAATCTCAGAGCTTCTAGAGAAAGAAGACATAAAGAAAGCAGTAGAAGAATTCAAGAAACTTGAAGAACAAGTTGAAAGCAAAGGAAGAGAAACCATAGAGAAAGAAAAAGACAAAATAATAGAATCCATAGCGGAAAAATACCTAAAAGAACTAAGCCTCCTATACAATTACATGATGCTCCTAGAAGTTAAAGAAGCCCTCCTATATTGTCCAAACTGCAATAGATGGTACCCCGTAGGAAATCAAGTAGAAGGAATCCCCGAAATGCTACCCGACGAACTTAGAGAAAAACACGTAGACCTAAAATTCTTTGAAAAATGGAAAGAAAAAATACCTCAAAACATTCTTAAAGAAGGAAAACCTTTTACCTTACCATGAATTTTTACCTTTTTACGTCCTAAAAGAATTAGCTTTTCATCCTTAATTATATGTTGCAATTTAACACTAAAAGTGTCTATTATCTTCCATGTTTTTTGCTTATCAACAGACGTTCTTCGCAAAAAACAACGTAAAATAGAAGTAAAATCGTATTGTTGTGAAGCTTTAGCTTTCATATTGCCTGCACCTACCGTTTTTATGAGTAGTTTTTGTGTTAAAACGTTTTCACTCACGCTTACGTTAAAGATAATTGATGTTCTAATCCACACATGAATAGAGAACTCCAAATACAAGGGAGTATAAAACTCCCTAGAGAAATTAAATCTAACAACATATATTCCCGGTTGAAAACCTGATGGAACATGCCATAAATAAAAAATACTTCCATTATCGTCGGTTAACCCCTCTAAGATAATTTTATTACCGTTTAATTCAGCGAAAACTGTGACGTTAGAAACGGGATTCTGATTAAAAGCATCTAAAACAAGAATTTCAAAGCCACAGTTTTCACCCCTACAAATATCTAATGAAGATATGTTAATGGAAACATCAAACACGGATTTTACAGCAATTGAAACATTGCAAAAGCTAACATCATAGTTAATCTCGTTAAATGTAACATTCAAAACATGAAAACCAACATTCTCATTAGATGAAATATTCAAAAGAAATATACTTGAACCATTAAACAAGGAGACGTTGAACAATTCAACATTATCCCAATAAACCTGAACACTACCATTTAAAGGAACATTGTCGTCAGAACAAACATAAACATTAACCATAACACTCTCCTTCCTTAAAACTTCAGAGCAATTAACAGAAACATAAGTTAGAGAAACTTCCCTAAAAAACTGTTCCCAAATAACCGAAGAATTCTCGTAAACCACTGGATCCCTAGTATCCATGAACCACCCTGCAACATGGCGATAACCAGGCAAAGCATTTGCATAAGTAGCGGGAATTTCAACTTGAAACTCGCTGTAACCACTCTCATTAGTAACTTTAAAGCCACTAAGCGGAAACTCCATAGGCCATTCACCAAAAAGAGAAACATTAACACCAGAAACACTCAACCCGGTAAAATTATCAACAACCCTAAACGAAACCCAGTAACTCTCACCAACATAAACCACGTTCGGAAACTTCTCAACAACTTCAACTTTTAAAGGCCTAGGCAAAAATTTCGGAAGTATAAGCATGTTATTCGAAGGATTGAAAGTTTCATTACCTAAAAACTCAGCATATACAGAAAAACTCCCAGAATAAGGCGGAGAAAAATTAAACTCAAAAACACCACTACCATTAGTTACACCAGTCACATTAAACACGGTAGTGTTTCTCCAATCAAAAACAAAAGCACGCACTTCACCGGATGAAATAGGAGAATCCAAAACATCATCAAAAAGCTTCACAAACACCCTAACAGGTTCAAGAGCATAAGAAACTTCTTGTTCATCTCTCATAGCAGTATTTCCAATAAAATCATATTCCAATTCTATCCGTGTTGGTTTAGAAAAGTTAGATAAACCAGAAGAAACCTCCACAACAAATGTAAACCAACCTGCCTCATAATCCTCATTTTCAAAACTGTGAATTTCAATAGTATAATTACCAGAAAAACCATTAGGATCAAACTCAACATTAAACTCGCCATTTAAATCCGTCACCGTAGAATTACTCAAAACTAAACTTCCATTAGGAGAGAAAACACTAAAAGAAACATTATTACTCACAACAGGAAAACTGGAGTTATGTTCATTAAACAACCTAAAAGTTAAAATCACACTCGAATTATCAATAGGAGGATCAGGATGAACATATTTTAAAGAACAGTTTTGACCAGCCCTAACAACAGTAAAAAACACAGTTTTAGAATCACTAGCATAAGGACTACCACTAGTATCGGAAGGTAAATCCGCAGCCTCCACAGAAACCTTAGCCCAACCATCAGTACCATTAACGCCTGGATCCCAATCAGAAGGGTCAAGATAAAACGTCACCACACGAGTTACAGCACCGTAATCAGAGAAACTACTGTCTCCTACAGTAGAAGAATTAAACCCAATGCTAAAAGTAGCAAGAGTATAAGAAGACCCTTCAACAAAATAACTACCATTAACAAAAACAGGTTCACCAACCTCATAAACCATTTTATCAA
This sequence comes from Candidatus Odinarchaeota archaeon, assembly GCA_021158895.1. Lineage (GTDB taxonomy): Archaea > Asgardarchaeota > Baldrarchaeia > Baldrarchaeales > DXJG01 > DXJG01. Next base: position 7,815 of record JAGGSW010000099.1, read on the forward strand.
CCTCAACATAATAAACCACAGCTGTAGCCGGACTAGCAACACTAATACCAACTAAACCTAGGAAAAACAGCACCAAAACCAAACCTAAACTAAACTTAATATATCTACCCACATGAACCAAACTTGACCCTTAAACAATACTACAAAAAGAAATATAAAGGGCAACAAAACAAAGCATCTATTTCAAAAGAAAACCTAACTTCTCATCAACCAACCCATTATCCAACTTCTCATATCTTTCAGTACTTCCCACATCATACCAAAAGGAATCAGTTACATATCCATATACTGGTTGCCCACGCTTAATTAAGGCTGGTATAACATCACCAGAAAGATCAATATCATTTCTTTCTTGGGATAATTCATTTAATAGGTTGAAAACAGATCCTTCTAGAACTAGGATACCTATGTTAACAGGTTTTTCAAGTTCAGGTTTTTCAACGAAACCCTTAACTCTACCATCATCATCCAGGTCAGCGACACCAACCCGAACAGTAAATCTTTTAGCTAAGCCAAGAGTTGCAACACTACCCTTCTCTCTGTGAAAACGTAGCATATCAGATAAATCAATATTCGATAAAATATCTCCATAGTAAACCACAAAAGTATCGTCTGCACCTATAGCCCCCTGTCTAAAAGCATTCAAAATAGCGCCACCAGTACCCCTAAGAGAAGGATCATCCATAACATATTTAATACTAACACCAAAACGCTTACCATCGTCAAAATAGTTCTTAATCTGCTCAGCCTTATAGTTAACAAGTAAAACAACATCCTTAATACCGTGATAACCCAAAAGCCTAACAACATATTCCAACAAAGGCTTCTGCTTACCTCCAACAGGAATCATAACCTTCTGAAAATAGTAAGTCAAAGGACGAAGACGTTTCCCTTCACCACCACACAAAACCACACCAACAACCATAGGCCCAACCTCACCTACATACACATCAAGTCTATTTCAACCATTATTTCATCACATCATTATGTCATCTATCAACATAATGAACTTAATAATTATTACCATCAACATCAAACCATCTTTACAATCATCCTTCTTCAAACAAATCTACATAAAATGTTCCTTAAAATTTCAAATCATCGGAATACGCCAATCTTTAGGTACCTCACCAATTTTCCTGGCAGGTACACCTGCAACAATAGTTTTTGGAGGAACATCCCTAATAACAACGGATCCAGCACCCACCATAGCCTCAACACCAACCTCAACACCTGGCAAAATCGTAGCATTAGCACCAACACTAGCCCCCCTACGAATAACAGGCCCCCTCAACTCATAGTCAGTCCTCATCAAATATTTATCATTAGTAAGAACAACATTAGGACCCAAAAAAACATGATCCTCAATCACCGTGTTAAGCGGAATGTAAACATTAGATTGAATAGAAACACGCCTACCAACTCTAGAAAAACCATCAATCACAGTATTAGTACCAATCTTACTACCGTCACCGATCTCAGTTCCCTCACGCACCAAAACATGATGCCCAAACTCCACATCACACCCTATCTTCACATCCTCATAAACAACACAGCCAGAACGCAAAACAACATTATCGCCAATCTCAACTAACCTTTTATTCACATCAACCTCACATCCCAAACCCTTTAAAGCATCAAGCAAATTCTTCTTACAAGGAAAACCAACAACAACACCATCGCCAACAAAACACCGAGACCCAATCCTTACAGGACCCAAAATCGTAACATTACGACCAATCCAAACACCATCACCAATTTCAACCTCACCCAAAATCACACTATGCTCACCAACAAAACATTTGCCCAAAAAACTAACACGCTTATCAACACGAACACCTTCACCAAACCTAACACTCAAATAAAATCACCTCTCAAAACACATCTACAACTGTCTTAAAATCTCTTTAACTTTTTCAACAACAAAATTAGCATCCTCCTCACTAAGAGCAGGATGAACAGGAAGAGAAAAAACCTCTTTAGCAACCTTCTCAGCTACAGGAAAACTACCCTCAACAAAACCAAACCCCCTATAACTTGGTTGAAACGGAATAGGAATCGGATAATAAACCTTCGCTTGCACACCCTCCTTATTCAAATCCTCAAGAATATAATTTCTCTTCTTAGCATCAACCCTAACAGTATACAGATGATATACATGCTTAGCATACTCCGGTTCAAAAGGCAAAACAAGATCCAAATCAGCAAACTCCTCATTATAAAATCTAGCAATCCTCCTCCTTTTCTCAACAAATCCATCCAATTTCTTAAGTTGAACAAGACCAATAGCAGCTTGAATCTCAGGCATCAACAAATTATAACCTAAAAGAATATGCCTATAATCACGAACCTCACCATTAAAACGCAAAAGCCTAGCCCTCTCAGCAACCTCATCATCACTAGTAACAATAATACCCCCACCACCAGTAGTCATATTCTTCGTAGGCCAAAAACTAAAACAACCAACATGACCAATGCTCCCAACCTTACGACCCTTATACTCACCACCATGAGCCTGAGCAGCATCCTCAACAACAAACAAACCATACTTCTCAGCAACCTCCAAAACAGGATCCATATCCACGCAAAGACCATAAAGATGAACAACAACAATACCCTTAGTCCTATCAGAAACAGCATCCTCAATCTTCTCAACATCCAAATTATAAGTCCTTAAATCAATATCTACAAAAACAGGCTTAGCACCCACAAGACGAATACAATCAGCAGAAGCAATAAAACTAAAAGGAGTAGTAATAACCTCATCCCCCGGACCTATACCCAAAGCAAGAAGAGCAATATGAAGAGCAGAAGTACCACTATTAACAGCAATACCAAACTTGGCGCCACAATAACCAGCAAACTTCTCCTCAAACTCCCTAACCTTAGGACCATTCATCAACCAACCACTTTCCAAAACTTCACGAACAGCCTCAAATTCTTCGTGATCAAAAACAGGCTTAGCAATAGAAATAACCCTTTTCAACCAAACCAACCCCACAACTATATTCGATAACCATACATCGTTTCTACTATTAAAACCACTCGCCAATTCAAACTAAAACAATTAAACCACATAGCTAAGCACAGCTAATATCAAACAACATACAGCCTATTTTATTCTTCTCCGCTTAAGCTCCAACTAATAATTCCAGAAACTAAACTAACCGCAGCCAGCACTAGATGAACCAGAAAACTTCTTAAAACAAACCAACCAAGAAAAATTAAAGCAACACCAACTACTACACTCGCAAAAATATACATTTTCGACTTGGAAAGATTTCTAAGACCTAAAACCTTAGATGCAACTAAACTTCCGAAATCAAACAGTAAATTCTTCAAATTTACCCAAAACATCAAAAACTCATATAAAAACCTATCCAAAAAAGAACCTCTAATAACAATTGGCTTTTCAAACGGCCTCAAGAAACGTAAATCAACTCCTTTAGCACCACAATTCTCACATTTCAAAAATAAAATCCTCTTCCCTTGGCATTCTTCAACACCAAAATAGTTCTCCCATCCACAAACCCCACATTTAACAAGACACCGTTTTTCCTTACCCTCACTCATCCTATAAACCTCAATAATAAAATTAACCTATAGGGTATTTAAACCAACCGCATCACCACCAAAAAACAACCTAATGAACCACTACTAAGCTTACAAGGTATAAAATAGTTAAAAATAGTTAACCTTAACATATCTTGCAATATTATAGTGTTTGCAGTCTAAAGATTAGTAGTTTTACAACATACAACAAACTCTTAAAATTTTTAGACAAAACAAGCAAAAACCATAAACTCACTTGTTAAACAGTTTTCCTCCCGTAGTTCTCCCTAAACCACGCAATAGTCTCAAGCAATCCATCTCTTAAATCCACTTTAGGCTCAAAACCCAAAACTTTCCCTGCCCTACTAATATCAGCACAACTATACCTAATATCACCAGGACGAGGCTCCGAGTAAACAGGCTCAACATCAACACCTACCAACTCGATAAGCAGCCTAGCAAGCTCATTAATACTCGTACACCTACCACTCCCAACATTAAAAACCCCACCAACAGCATTTTTCGAAAACATAGCCAAAAAATTAGCCTCAACAACATCTTTCACATAAACAAAATCCCTAACCTGACTGCCATCACCAAAAATAACAGGAGGCTTACCCTCAAGCAACCTATTAACAAAAATGGAAATAACACCGCTATAAGGACCATAAACCTGCCTAGGACCATAAACATTAAAGTAACGTAAAACAACAGTCTCCAAACCATAAACACGGTAAAAAACCCTACAATAAAACTCACCAGCCAACTTAGAAACACCATAAGGAGAAATAGGATCCAAAACATCATCCTCACACCTAGGAACCCCGCGGCCCTCACCATAAACAGCACAAGAACCAGCAAAAACAAAACGCTTAACACCTGCATCAACACAAGCCTTCAAAACATTCAAAGTACCACCAACATTAACATCCTCAACCAAAACAGGATTCTCAACAGAAACAGGAACACTCACCAAAGCAGCCAAATGAAAAACAACATCAACACCCTCAACAACCCTCCCAACAACATCCTTACCCCTAACATCACCACGAACCAAAACAAAACCATCACGACCAAAATGATGCTTCAAGTTCTCCACCCTACCAGAAGAAAAATCATCCAACACAACAACCTCAAAACCCTCACCCAACAACCTATCAACCAAATGACTCCCAATAAACCCACCACCACCAGTAACCAAAACCCTAGAATAACCACGCACATCAACCACCACACAAACATCACACCGTTCTCGGATAGTTAACATTTTATTACTATCCGTTCCACCTCGCTTTTGAAAAGGTCATGGGCGGCTTTCGGGGGGAACGGTAAAGCACCCCACATGGAAGATTTCAAACCAATATTCCAAGCAGCAACCAAATGTCTATCTGCCTCAAAACCACACTTTTTGCAACGGTATAATTGCCCATTCGGCTTATTTAATTCGCCACATATCGGGCATATACGAGAAGTATTTTTAGCATTAATTTTCTCATGTTCATAGCCAAACTCCATCGACTTATACGAAATATATAGCTGTGTTTTTCTAAATGGCATTGAATGCAATCTTCGATTCATCTTCCTTCCATACCTTATTCTTCCACGTATATTTTTAAGTTTCTCCATCACGGGACGTACGTTTTCCTCAGCAACTATCTCGGCTATAATTTTGCTTGCCTTATGGAGAGCGTAATCAACTCTTCTCTTTTCCCTTCCACAATACTTAGCTAGAAGTTTCCTCCTTTTCCTCCTCGTTTTTCGCTGAATGTTCCTTCTCTTCTTAAAATATCTATCCCTCACGTACTTTGCTTCACTAATATCTATTTTAATGAACCTCGCATAGTTTGGCTTAACAACAGCTAAATCAATACTTTTCTCGTTAACATCTATGCCTAAAACACCATGAGGTTGTTTCGCTTCGATTTCTTTCCTAAAGGTGATGTGAAGCCAATAGCTTTCATCTTTTCTGACCAGCCTTGAGCCCTTGACTTTCCATCCTCTAAACTTCTCCGAGTATTCATGGACAATGAGTGGAATAACTTGATGACCTTTATGTGTCGCTATTTTCAAATGTTTCCAGTTAAACCAGAAAAGATGTGTATCGTCAAGAAGAACTACATTTAGAACCTCAATTTCTGGCTGCTTAATATTTCTTCTCTTCCTAGACAGCCTTCTATACGATTTGAAGATGGACAATGCCTGTGTTATAGCTGTGTACACATAATGTGAAGGGTAATCTGGGAATTTACTTCTAAGTTTTCTATAGATGAGCTTGTGAAGCTTCTTTCGTGAAGTAACGTTATTTTTAATAGCGAAGTTGAAACATGTTTTAACCATTTCGGTATAGGTGGTGAAAAGTTCTTCTAATACACGTATTTGTTCTTCGGTTGGTTTAAGTTTAAATTTACATGTTTCAGTTAGTAACAATTTCTTTGACACCTTTCACAACCTTCTTATACTTGTGACTTCTCAGACCATAGAGTTTTCCAGCAAAGCTTGAAACAATTGCAATTAAATCTTCAACTAACTCTTGATGAACATCTTTAGGTTCTTCAACATCAACAACTTCTATTTTAACATTGTGCGAAGAGAAGTAACGTTCAAGGTATTTAAACCCAAATCTAGTTAATCTATCCTTAAAACTAACTATAACAACTCCTATTTCCCTTCTATCAACCATGTTAAACAATTTGTTTAAACCTTTTCTGTTTTCGTCAAGACCGCTAGCAACGTCCTCCAAAATCGCTGCAACCTCATAGTTTCTTGTCCTTGCATATTTTAGCAAGTGTTGTTTCTGTCTCTCTAAATCTCCTTTCTGTTTTTGGTCATGTGAAGAAACCCTAACATAAATAGCAGCTCTTCTACTTACATCGATCTCTTTTATTCCCATTAACCTTTTAACTTCGCTTTCTGGTATCCTTCTACGACCACCAACAGTTCTAACAACTCTAATTTTACCTTGTTTATCCCACTTCCTAAGAGTGTTTGGATGAACCCCTAATAATCTACATGCTTCCTTAAGTGTTAATAATCTCTCCATTTTAACCAAGTTACATAATGGTAAGAAATGTTATAAATAGTTAACTTTTTTGAATCTGCTGGTTTACCCACTAAATTAATATTTACTTAACCAACAACATAAGAACATTAAACATGCTCATGCAAATGAAAATATTACTGGTACAGCAAACACGACGCAAAACACATCGAGGTGCACAGAGATGAGCGTACAGAAAGTAGTACGCGGCGGCCTATGGCTATACATAGACACCATACTCACATGTTCCATAGGATACATATACTGGCTAATAATCTCCAGAATAGGAGGCGCAAGCATAGTCGGCTACGCAAGCACAGCAATCAGCCTAGCAACCATACTCCAAACCATAGCCCTCCTAGGCATACCAATCGGCCTACAACGATTCATCGGAAAATCTTTTGGTAAAAAAAGATACAGCGAACTAAAATCATACTTCGCCTCCTCCCTAACATTCTCAACCATCACCCTAACATCAACATGCATCCTAATTTACCTTTTTCTCCAACCTCTCCACAATATCACACACCTTGACAACATCTACATAATACTAGCAATATTTCTCCTCCTCTTCACCGGCATAAATCTAACACTCAAAAACTTCCTAATCAGCATAATATACATAACAAACATCCTAATCGCAGACACAATAGCCAACTTCATAAGACTTTTTTTGGGAGTCCTACTAGTTCTTAAAGGATGGGGAGGAGTAGGAGCCACAGCTGGATACGTATTCTCAGCACTTACTGGCACCACCCTACTAAGTTTCTATTCCACCCGTATACTCAGAAAGTTCGGCGAAGGAAAAACAAAAATAACCTTCAAATTTATCAGCGATGTTCTAAAAGCAGGCTTCGCAAGCTGGCTACCTCAACTCATAACAATAATTGGTACTCAAATCGCTGTTCTCGCGGTCTTCGGATTTCGCGGTGCCGCCGAGGCGGGAATATATTACGTTGCGCAAGCAATATTAGGTATCGTGTTAGCACTCCCCACTTCGCTGCTTGGTTTGCTTTTCCCAGTTCTAAGCGGCATGAACGAGGGGCGCAAGAAGGCAACGTGGAAAACTATACGCATATCTCTAGCTACCTCAGTTCCCATAGCAATCGTTGCAATAATCTACTCAAAATTCATTCTAGGTTTACTTGGTCAAGAATTTACAGCAGGATGGCTAATACTCTCAATCCTCTGTTTAAGTATTCCCTTAGCATGCATAGTACAAGGAGTAACAAGCTTAACCTACGCCATGGGGTTATATAGCATGGTGCTCACAATAGGCTTAGTTATGAGCACCACTAGAGTAACCTTATATTTCCTGTTAGTTCCCATCTGGGGAGGAATCGGAGCATCAATATCATTCTTCACGGGATTTTTTGCAGGCTTTTTCGCAACAATATACATAGCTCACAAAGTAAAATTCAAAATAAACTGGAAATCCTTCATCACAATAACATTAATACCATCCCTAATAGGGCTTCTAATATACTTACCTAACTTACCGTTTTACCTTGGTATTCCAATAATCCTACTTGGAACCATCGTAGCGTACACACGGCTTCATTTAATAACTCGCGAAGATCTAAGCGTAATGGCAAGAGCCGTCCTACCGCAAGAACTCATAGAACAAATAATTCCCAAACTAGATCCAATACTAAAAATACTCTTCGGAGAGTAAACTCAAAATTTTATAGTTTTTAATTTTATCAAACAGAATCTCACAATTACTTC
>JAGGSW010000063.1 GCA_021158895.1 Candidatus Odinarchaeota archaeon
GCAGAAGTAGAATTAATAGATTGAGTAGAAAAAATATATAAAGTATACCTCGTATAATTAAAAAGGTGATACGGAATGTCAACTATTAAGGTTAAGAAGGGGACTTTATTGAAGTTAACAAAACTGGTTGGCTATTTAACTGAGAAGACCGGTAGAAGAATGACTTATGATGATGTGTTACAATATTTAATCAGTAGATTTGAAGGTGAAGAACAGATAAAAGATCAGGGAATTGATGAAGCTACTCAAAGATTGTTGTCACGTATTGAAAAGTCGTTTCCAGGCGCTGGGCCAGAGGACCTTAAGGAATACGAATATGAAGATATCGGTGATTGATGTGAACGTTTTTGTTGACACGGAGATATGGAGTTTTGCTCAGAAAACACCTGTAAGAGAAAAATTTGAAGACGAATTAGAGTATAAGAAGTTCTCAAAAGCACATGTCAAAGCAAAAAAGTTTTTAAAAAGAATTTTAATCGAAGAGATAATTTACATGTCGCTTCACCAAGTAGCGGAAATTTTTCATGTCTTGGGTTTTAGAGGCTATAAACTACCCATGGATTTTGTTGTGGGATACGTAAATGATTTGCTGCTTTCTGAACGTATTGTAAAAATACCAGTTACAGTTAGCCATGTTAAAGAAGCTTTAAAGCTTAGTAAAGAGAGCGGGATACACGTGTGGGATTTTCTTTGCATAATACCGATAAAGGAGTATATAGACATAATATACACTGTTGATAAACATTTCTTGCATGAAACCTTCCAAAAGCTGGGGATAAAAATAGAAAATCCACTGAAGATATGGATTAAAGTTTAAAAGATCATGGAAACGCAAAATCACATTTTATACATTTCTGAAACCGCTTTGTTTCCACTGTTTTCTAAGCTGATCTGAATGGTGTTTATTAGGTAGGTGGTCTGTTAAATCTATGTATTCAAGAATTAAAATTGCCTTTAGTTTTTAGAGAACAACTAGAGGATACCTAGTGTTAGGTTACGGAAATTTGTTGATACTTTCATATATGTATGCAGAGGATATTAATATTTGAAGTAAGTTATTATGTTGAGGGATAAGTTTTGGAGTTCCACGAGGTATTAGAATATTATTCTAAGCCCCTTGTTCGGAAAGAAATGGTTGAGTACTCAAGAGGTAGATGGATTGCTATACATACGTTAAGGGGAGGATTAACCGGGTTATTTGTTCGATATTGGAGTAAAACAGGGCCACCACTACACATTTCTAAGGAAGAAGATTTAGAAGAGTTGATGCGAAGATTTCGAGGTTTAAGACCCAGAACCTTCTACGCGTCTATAAACGTTTATTCTAGGGTTTTAAGAAGGGAAGACGTAGAAAACCCTGAAAACATTTTATACACTACTCCTGTATGGGATATTGACGGTTCACTAGATTACTGGAGTAAAGTTGTTGACGTAGCAAGAGTAATAGTTGAGGAACTTGAAAAGGAGGGAGTAACAAAATCGATTTATCTTAAATGGTCTGGAAGAGGAATACATGTTCATTTACATGAGAAAGCGTTCTCAAGCGATGTTTTGTCGAAACATCATCCTCTCGACATAGCCTACTCGATTGTCGACTATATTCTCAAAAAATGTACAAATAAAATTATTGAAATCATAAAGGACGTTACAGGCGGAGAGAGACCGCTGAAAGTTGAAAATGAGATCGATCTTAAAAGAGTGTTTACAGTTCCACTTTCGCTTCATAAATCCTTGGACTATGCCGTTGTGTGCTTTAAACCTAATGAGATAGATGATTTTGATCCTGAATGGGCTAAGCCAAACGTATTGAAACATAATTCCGATTGGAGAAATTATAGTGAAGGAGAAGCGGATCAACTTGCTTTAAAAGCTGTAAAGGAGATCGGCGGCTACTTCAAAAGGGTTGGTGAGGTTAGAACCGTTGTGCAAACTGTTAAACCTACAATTACCAGGAAGGCTGGTAGAAAGCCTGTTATGAAGGTGGGTAGATTTCAAGTTATGGCTCTTCTTCAAGCAGCGAGATACTATCTTCTGACAGGAGATCTTGAAAAAGCAAAGTCTTTTGGTCTCAATAGAGCTATATTTTATGCTTGGGCTAAATATCACGGTAGAGATAGAATATTTAGAAGAAAAATAACAGGTGTAGAGAAACCGGTTGAACATGTTGTTGAAAAGGGTAGGAAACTCATTTATGTTGGTGATGAAGGATCTTTTATATCTGAGCGTGGATGGTTTATAATTGGAGACAAAGAACAACTGCCCAGCGACTACGATAAGGAAGTAGCTAGAAAAATAGACTCCGTGGTGCCTTATGACTTAGCTTGGAAAAAGGCGATAGAGTACTTGAAAAAATACCCTAAAAGTGTGCTGTTAAGTCAACGGAAATTTTACGAAGCATACAAAAAAGTTAGAGATATTTTCATAGACAAGATTGTTAAAGGAGAAGGTCTTGACTCAACTCTTTCATAACATTATTTTTCTGTTTTGGGCATTGGCGGCAATAAAGGTACTTTTGTAGGTATTATTTTTTTAGTTTCCTTTAGCGTTAGAAACATCAAGGCAGTTATTGTTCTTAAAATTACGCTTATTGATAGTACCGTGTTTAAAGCTTGTATTTCGCTTTGAAATGTTTGGAAAAACGTGCCGAGATATCCACTAAATATCGAGCCTGCGAAGGTAGCTAAACCATACAATGTATTATAGGTTGCAAAATAGGTTCCACGTTCATGATCTTGTGAAATATCTAATATGTAAGCTGAGATAGCAACTATAGACAATCCATTGGATATACCGCCTATTATGTTTGCAAGATAAACGTAATACATATTTTGAGACAAAATGAATAGAAAGGGATACAGTGGAAGCATTATACGCGATAATACTATTATTGGCTTTCTTCCAAATTTATCTACGAACTTCCCAAGGTAAAATTGGCTTAAAGAAGCTGTAGCTCCAAAAATTATTGAGGCGACAGCTATCTCAAATTTCGTGGCTTCCAGTTTCCTCACCATAACAACCGAGAAATAAGGCCACGACATGCTCATAGCCGTTTCAAAAAAGACCTCTAAAGAGCAAAATCTCCGAAAATACTTATTTCTAAGAGTTTCCCTTAAGGCTACTTTTAAGCCTCGATAAACCGATGTATTTCCATTCTCAACGGGTTCCTTAAACTTTAAAATAAGTAGTGACCCCAATATGCCGAAAACAGCAGCTGCCGTAAAAACAAATGTATATTGGGATTCCAAAGTTTGTCCCAAAACCCATGTCATGATTATTCCAGCTATAGCTGTTGCAAAAACTCTTCCAGCAAAAGCTATCGCATTTACTTTGCCTAAAACTTTTCCTCTAACTTTTTCAGGTATTATTTTACCTAGTAGAGCATTCCACGTAGGTGTCGAGGCGGAAAGTACGATAAAGTGAGCAGCTAGAAATAGTGCAAACAACATAGGATCTTTCGCTAGAAGAAACAGAAATATTAAAGCACTTCCTGCAAAATATCCTAAAAATATGAAGGGTTTTCGTTTACCCTTTTTATCTGAAAGTGCTCCCCATATTGGCTGTAATATTGTTGGAGCAGCATTACTGACAGAAGTTATTATACCCATTTCACTGTAGGTTGCACCTATTTCAACTGCATATATATTAAGATAAGGCTGATATAAGCCTCCACTAAAAGCTGTTAAACCTGCAGTAGCATATATTATTGGTGGAACATCACTGTTTTTGCTGTTCCCTGTGTTCATTGTTCTTAATCCTCCGCAACACAAGCAACAAACCATTAAGATTTAAACTTATCGGCAACAGCTGGGATAATTCATCAACTAACGCTTTTTAAATGGAAACTTGCTAGGTAAAATTTACATGTTAAGAGTTTACAAACTTACTGATACGTCTTGCATTTTAATATATGTTAACCAAATGAAAATAAACAATGTTAAATAATGTGTAAAAAGAATTTTGTATGTAAAAATTATTGAGTTCATAGCTTAGTTACCCTTGTAAATCTTAAATGTAAAATAGAAAAATGGAGAGTGATTTTAGGTGAGTTTATTAACATTTCAAGCCCCAGTCGAAGAGGAGGAAATAAAGGAGAGATATGACTTAGTCATAGTTGGTGCTGGCCCTGCAGGATGTTCTGCAGCCATTTATGCTAGAAGATTCCAATTGGAAACCTTGATCGTCGCAAAGGAGCTGGGGGGACTTATTGTTGACGCTGAAATTGTAGACAATTATCCAGGCTTACCAGAAATACCTGGAAGCGAATTAGGAAACAAGTTTCTAGAACACGCTAAAAAATACATGACAAATATTATTATGGAAGAAGTTGAAAGCATAGAAAAGAAAGAGTCAGGATTTCTTGTTAGAACTATGGATGAAAAAACAATCGAAGCTAAAGCAATCATATTAGCTACTGGTGAAAAACATAGGAAGCTAAATGTTCCAGGTGAAGAGGAATTTTTGGGAAGAGGAGTTAGCTACTGTGGTCTGTGCGATGCGCCCTTGTTCAAAGACCGTGTGGTTGCTGTTGTTGGCGGAGGTAATGTAGCCTTTTCAGACGCTCAACTCTTGGCTAAACATGCAAAAAAGGTTATTTTAATTCATAGGAGAAACTGGTTTAGAGCAGACCCAATAGAAGTTAAAAGAGTGAAGGAAAACAGCAAAATAGAAATTTTAACACCGTACATAGTTAGAGAAATTAAAGGAGACATGAAAGTCGAGAAGCTACTTTTAGAAAAAACAAAAGAGGTGGGTGGAGAAGTTATTCCTACCGGAGAACTGAAAGAGATCGAAGTTGACGGTATCTTTGTGGATATAGGTTTAGTTCCAAACTCTGAATTAGCTAAAAAATCTGGCGTTGCAGTTGATGAAAGAGGCTACATTATTGTGGACGATTTCATGAGAACAAGTGTTGAAGGAATATTTGCAGCAGGAGACGTAACGGATAAAGGGTCAAAGTTCAGGCAAGTTGTCTTAGCTGCTGCACAAGGAGCTATAGCAGCCATATCAGTATACAACTACTTAAAATCCAAAGAATAACAAAATTTTATACTAAGACTGCTAAGATTTCAATAAAAAGACTAAAAGTAACTATAACCTTCTTATTTTTCTGTGCTCTCCTTTAACAGAACGTTTATTGGAATAATTTCCTTATACTTAGTTAAGTATTGGTTTTTCTTTCTTTTATTAACTAAGTGGAATTCAAATGGATGATACTCGGGTAATTTTGCCTTGTTTTCTATTTCTAAAATTATTTTCGTCTTAGCAATATTTTTCTCCGGTATTTTTTCGGAGAAAATTAAAAGATCTATGTCACTAGAAGCCGTTATCCTTCTCTTTACTGCGCTTCCAAACACATATATTTCAGCATCCGGCAATACGTCGCTAATTGCTTTTGCAACTTTTTTTACCGCGTTTTTCCAGTTTCGAACAATATCAGCCCGTTTCATTAATATTTTCAAATAGCTTTTGGACAACGTTAAACACCTTCTCTGCAACCTTTATAGCTTCCTCAGCATCGTCCTTGTCAAACCGGTCAAACAAGTATCTGGAAGCAATATATGCATGTTCCAATAATCTTAACGTCAATCTATTTTTCTTAGAGAATTCTAGTAACTCTTTGTCTTTGGTGGAATCAAATAATATCGATATCAAGGTTCTTATCGAATGTGATCGAGGTATCTCTCCCGTGTGATGCAATAAAGCCGCCTTAAGGTAAAGTTGGACTGCTTGTTCGGCCAAAAAACATGCTAGATCGTAATCCCCTTTTAGAAGCCGATCTTTAGCAGCATCTAAAAAATTTTTTGCCCTTTGAACTAGAAGTTCAACCTCGTCCATACTACTCAAGAACTACCACCATAATCATTTTCCATTAAAAACCTAAGTAATAAATATTCGCCATACTATTTAAGCTAAATGTAAATTTATCAAATATTGTCTAACTCTATTATCAAGGGTTCTTGAGCAAGATAAATGAATTCATGATTTTTAAACCAAATACTTAAAATGGCGTCATTTTATATCATTCATCTGGTGAGTTTTATGGCCTTGGTATTAGATGACTCTGATAATGTTGCCGTTGCTTTAAGAGATTTAAAGCCAGGAGATGTTGTTAACGTGTTCTTGAGAGATGTGATTAAGGTTGTTAAAATTAGAGATAAAATTCCGAAAGGACATAAATTCGCGATTAAAAACATCAAAAAGGGCGAAAAGATATTAAAATATGGGGAAATTATTGGTATTGCTTCAAAAGACATTTTAGAGGGAGAACATGTACATGTTCATAACGTCATAAGCTATTATAAAGTTTCTACAGGATAGAAAAATAAAACTTTCTGAAATAGGAATTTATTCATGTTTCATGCATTTTATAAACTGCTACAAAACTTGCATTAAATTTTGAACACGAAAACAGCCAAAAACAAAAACCGATAGTTATTAGACACAGTTAAGATTCAGAATTAAACTTATGTTGATGCGCTGCTACTATTTCTTTGCAACAATGATATCTTTATATACTTGATATCTTTGTTGATTTGTTAGCGGTGATCAAAAATGGGTGTGTACATTCGCGGCGTTGACGAAAAAGTATATAGAGAATTTAAAGCAGAATCCATTAGACGAGGATTGAAAATAGGGGAGGCAGTAACTGAAGCATTAAAAATATGGCTTAATAAGCATAGAAAAGAGGAAAATAACATAGATATAGCTCGAAAGATCAACAATGCTACATATAGGATGATTAAAGGAAAACTACTAAGAGATCATCTTGGAAAATGGATAGCTATTGCAGATGGACGACTAATGGCAGTATCAGACAGCTTAGAACAACTTTGCAAGGAAAACAAGGAAATCTTCGAAAAGTACGATCATGTCTTAGTGGATCAAGTTACGCCTGAGGAAAGGAGGATAGTAAGGTGGAGAGGAAGATCTTTGAAGATCTACAGAGAAAAACATTGAAATGTTTTGAATATTTCAACAAAGCACCCATTATTGAATGCTTTTTAATAAATCCTCTAGGAGAAAAACAACCTGTAGATGAACCTCTCATAGTTGAGATAGATACGGGATATGACGGGCATGTACTTATTTCTGAGCATTTATATCATAAGTTAAAACTTTTTAAGTTTGAACTACCTGAAGAAAAACAACCAATAATAGAAACAGCAAGTCATGAATACATAAGAGCAAGAGCGGCCTATGGTTTCCTTGAAATACCTAATTTAAATCTTAAAATTAGAACTCAAATCGAAACATTCGAAGATTGCCAAGAAATATTAATGGGGAGAGAAATTCTCAGCAATTTAATAATTCTTCTTCATGGAACCCTAAAAAGACTATGTATCTTTAAGTAAGCACAAGCTCTGCAACATTATTTCAAGTGTAGCAGTACCATTAATCTTACATAAAAAATATAAAGAGGGCATAAGGTGTCCTACTTACTTAAAAATGTTGGTTTTAAAGGTTATGTTAGATCCGATGGAAATGTTGGTGTTAGAAATTATGTTCTTGTTATTCCTACTGTTGTCTGCAGTTCTTATGCTGCCAAGGAAATTTCTAATGCTGTAAACGGGTCTACCTATATTCTTCATCAGCATGGTTGTGCTCAAAGCTGGAGCGGATCTTGAGCAAACTTTTAGAATTCTTTCTGGTTTCGGCAAAAACCCTAATGTTGCAAGTGTTCTTCTTGTTGCTTTAGGTTGTGAAGCTATTTCATGTGAAAAGCTTGCCGATGAGATTTCTAAGTCAGGTAAGCCTGTTGAAACCTAACTATTCAAGAAGAAAACGGACTCAAAGAAACCGTAGAGAAGGGAGTAAATATTGTTAGAAAATTTGTTGAAGAAGCTTCTCACCTTAGAAGAGAGGAAGTTGATTTAAGTGGCTTGGTTGTTGCTGTTGAATGCGGTGGTTCCGATTGGACTTCTGGTATAGCTTCAAACCCAGCTGTTGGCTATGCAGCAGACCTCATAATTGATAATGGTGGTCGTGTTGTTTTTTCTGAAACAACGGAAATTATTGGTGGAGAACATATTTTAGCTAAACGATGTATCAACGATAAGGTTAAAGAGAAACTGTTTAAGGCTGTTTCCAGAGTCATCGAAAGAGCTAAACGAGAGGGTATTGATTTAATTGGTACTAATCCTTCCCCGGGGAACATCAAGGGCGGTCTTTCCACTATTGAAGAAAAGTCTCTTGGTGCTATTCTTAAATCTGGATCAAAACCAATTATCGATATCTTAGAATATGGTGAAGAGATTCCTAAAGAGAAGGGTTGCTATTTTATGGATACTCCTGGACAAGATGTGAAGTCTATTTGTGGTATGGTTTCTGGCGGAGCCCAGCTTGTCATTTTTACTACTCGTCGAGGTACACCGACTGGAAATCCTATCGCCCCAGTAATTAAAGTCACAAGCAACCCTGACACCTTTAAGAAAATGCCAGATATTATCGATATATATATATGTAGGAATCATAGAGAAGAAAGAAACCGTGGAAGAAGCTGGGAAAAGAATTTTTGAAACAACTCTCGAAGTTGCTTCCGGCCTCAGAACACGTTCAGAAATAAACAAAAACAAAGAATTTGCGATTTTTAGGACTGATTCACATATTAGTTAACTATAAATTTTATGCATCATTTCATATTTTTTCTCGCATTTCTAGGATAAAATTCAGAAACCTCTTAGCGTTTTCTCTAGGAGAAGATTTTAAATCCGTTATATTATCTTCAATAACATGATCCTCGGATTTAAAATGGATATGTCTTGGAAATGATTTTAGGCTTCGATGATGTGGTGCTGTGTCTATTCTTATTATTCTACTACCTTTCTGCCAATGCAAAGAATATTCTCTTACTGTTGGATATCTTATTTCAATAAAACTACCATCATCTAGTAGAATGCGCAATTTCCTCCTTATTATGACTGGATCACTAATAATGACATGACCGAACTCTTTCTTTATAAGTTCTTTAATTTCTTTGAGGATTTTAATGCTCAAATCAATTCCTCAAACTGTTTTTTTAACGATTCTCTAAGCAATTTCAAGTCTTCTTCTAAGCTTTTAGCTTCAAGGTAGTCTTCGTAGGTTGGATGTTCAGGCAATTCTCCTCTTTCAATTTTTTTTAGGATCTCTAATGACGATTTAACATTGTAGCTAGATAAAATTTCATCAAGCATTTCCCTTAGCCTAAAATATTCACTTAAATCTCTCAAAATGTAAATCTCTCTTAGCTTTATGTCACTAGTATCCATCTTCAACACCCTTATAGGACTGAATGATAAATACATTAACAAGCATTTTCGCAATAAATTGATTTCACAGCACATTCAAACTTAGCGACATCAAATAAAATAAGCCGAACGTACATTTAAGTATATAACATTCTAACCTTAACCTGCAAATGAAGTTTCCTCGTTTCAATATTAAACTTATAAACTAGCTATCACTGAGATCTCTCAAATGGCAAGAAATTTTTGTTTTATTTTTTCCACTAGGTGCAGTTTCTGTAGCATATTAAATGTTTTTGTATGTTTTCCAATCTTAATGAATTCTACTAAGTCCTCAGGTTTGTCTATGTCGAGAGCTATTCTAGGGTTTCTATAAACTCTAAAGTGTATGTTGTTTGTTAGTGCTGTTTTTCGATGTTTCTCAAAGCTTCTAACTCCGTACCTGGTTGGAATTATGTTTGGGGGCCGTCTAAATAAGAGGTTTGTGCCAAAGCCGTCTTTTGAAGGTGAAATTACTACCACTTTTTTTGAATTTTCGCCCATGGAGATTGCTTCATCTATGTCTTCAGGTTTAATTAATGGGATGTCGATGGGGACTATTGTAACATTTTTTGCGCCCATTTTCATGCAGCAATTCGTTGCTATCGTTAATGATTCATTTAGTTCTTTGCCACTATCGTGTAACGTCTTTATTCCGAGGTCTTTGGCCTTTGTAAGAACCTCGTTATCGCTAGTGATTACAATTATGTGATCCAGACTCTTTGAATGGATTAAAGCGTTCACAACATCTTCAAACATGGTTAAGCATAGTAAATATCTTTCTTGTTCTTCTAGCAGTGGTGAAAGTCTGTGCTTTGCTTTACTCAAATTCTTCACAGGGATAAGTGCAAATGACAAGCTATCACAGCTCCATTGTAATGATATGCTATTTTAAGGCCAAGCTACCAACTGTTAATCTCTGTGAACATAATATGTTTTCACTAACTTGATTTAGATTAAAGTTTAATTGTTAAATCCAGCCAAGTGATTTCATGGCGCCAACTATTCGATTTATCGAAGTAATATATGCTCCAGTTCTCATATCAACATTATACTTATTTGAAACTTCATAAACATCGTTAAAGGCATTTACCATTATTGTTTTCAATTTGTCGTCAACTTCTTTTTCAGACCAGTAATAACCCATCCGATTTTGAACCCATTCAAAATAGCTAACCACTACGCCGCCTGCATTGGCTAAAATATCTGGAACAATGAAAACACCTTTTTCACTAAGTATTTTATCGGCTTCAGGAGTTGTCGGACCATTTGCTCCCTCTATTATCATTTTTGCCTTAACATTGCCAGCGTTTTTCTCTGTAATTTGCCCTTCAAGTGCGGCTGGAATTAGAATGTCGCAATCAACAGTTAACGGATCCTCCCTCGATATTATTTCGGCCTCAGAATATTTTGTAACACTTCCCTCTTTCCTTTTTACTTCCATTACTTTATAGATGTTAAGTCCATCAGGATTGTAAATTCCACCTTTAGAGTTGCTAACAGCAACTATTTTACTACCGAGCTCGTAAAAGAACTTTGCAGCATTAAACGCCACATTACCAAAACCCTGAATGGAAACTCTTGCATCTTTAAGACTTACATTCAATTTACTCGCAGCTTCTAAGCCGATGAAGAAAACACCTCTTCCAGTAGCTTCTCCTCTACCTCCTGAGCCACCAATACTTAACGGTTTACCAGTAACTACACCAGGTACAACTTTGCCTACCACTTTATTATACTCGTCTAAAAACCAAGCCATAACTTGAGCATCAGTATTTACATCGGGAGCAGGAATATCTATATCCGGACCAATAAAAGGTGCAAGAGCCTTTGCATATTCACGTGTCAAAACCTCAAGTTCCCTTCTCGACATCTCTTTGGGATTACATTTAACTCCTCCTTTCGAACCGCCATAGGGAATATTCACAACGGCTGTTTTCAACATCATTAATGCTGCAAGAGCTTTAACTTCATCGAGATTCACATCTGGATGATAACGAAAACCCCCCTTCATAGGGCCTCTAGCGTCGTTAAATTGCACACGATAAGCTGTAAACACCCTTGTTTTACCGTTATCCATTCTTACTGGAATAGAGACAATAATCGTTCTTTTCGGCTTACTGAGAATTTCAACTACTTCTGGAGCTAAATCTATAATCTCCGCTACATGTCTTAGTTTTCCTAGATATTGATCGAAAAAGGATTGCTGAATTTGAAACTCGCCCATTTTTAACTCCACTCTTTTAAACCTTTCGTTTAATGAAATGTACTTTAACTTAAATATGTATTCTCCTTTGTATTAAAGTTCTTTTCTGCAAATTATAAAGAAATACGGTTTCGATCTCGATGAGATTTGACCACCGAACAGGAAGTACCAGTGCTGAACTTCTCTAAGGTTTAAACTGGATTTTGCTTTTCGAAGCGTATAAGCAGTGTTCTAAAAGTAGTACAGATCGTTCAAATCGTTAGAAATATCTTAAACTAATTACTATATTACAATTCAGAAATTAACCGTAAACAGGGTAAAAATTGTGAAGCTACCTTCTAAACTTCTAAAGATACTAGTTTCTTCAACTATTGTTACGTTGTTAGCTGGTGGAACACTGTCCTTAATTATTAAAATGCAGTTGACCACCTAGTCTTATAATTCTGCTTGCCTTACGATAAATGAGGTAGGGGTTTTATACATGGGTTATGATTCACATGAAGCATTACTTCCCGGAGAAAGTCCAGAACCAGTATTAGTGAGAAAACCTTACATATATTTTCATGCTGCAAACACTCCAGTTGTCTTAAATATCAGTATAACCTTCCCTAAAGGACAACCGCTTACAACAATACCTGAAGCAAAGAAAAACGGAAGCTTAATCACTTGGGAAAAAGTAAAGGTTACACCCCAAGACAATGATATTGAATATCAGGGAGAAAAGTTTCCATATCTTTTCTACGAAGGTAAAACTAACTACTGTAACCCGCTAAAAGTGGAAATTATAGTTGATGATCAAACTGTCACATTTAAGGTTAAAAATCTCGCCGATATAACCATTAAACATATTTTCCTTATATGTAAACCCACAAACTACCTATCATCGGGATTTGCTTACACATGGCTTAAAGAACTTGAACCAAACAGACAGAAAAAATAACAGTTGCAATAACAAACATCAGCAATGTAGATATCGCTGAAATTTCGGAAAAAGTTCGTAAAAAACATGGTAGAAGAAGGAATCCGGGAAGAAGAGGCTAAAAAGTAGTAGAAGAATGGATTAATTACTGGTTATACCCTACAAATACTTTCTTCATACACACAATCTATAGATACCAAGAGAATTATTAGATGAACTTATTCCAATGCTGGTGGAGATTCCAACAGATATTAATCTTAAAATTCACCGATATATATGGGCACTCATACAAACAATCAGAATAGACTTCTAACATTTCGATAATTAAATATTTCACCTCTTATTTGGTTTCTCGAATTTTTAAAAGAATTATTGAAATTGCAAGCAACAATGTTATCGTCGCAATTAAATACGGGGCATTCGGTCCGATAAGAGAATATATTAGGCCTGTAGCCAACGTGACAACACTAGACACCACGTTGATTATTAAACCCTCTATGGAATTTACTCGACCCCTTAATTCTAAGGGGACCAGATCAGTAATTATGGTGGTGATCGCAGTAAAATAAACAAAATTACCAATCGACATCAAACTTACAGCAATTAAAGCCAAGATAAACGGTTTAAAGACCATGTAGGGTGCAGCAAATAGTAGAAAACAACTGAACAAAGAAAAAAGCGTAGAAATCACCAAAATAGGTTTACGACCAATCTTATCTATTAAAAAACCGAAAGGCACAAGGAAAAGGAGAGCGAGAAAATGGCTAAAGCTAGAAATATAACCCCAGCCGATTTCACTTACCCCGAGAAAAACAACAGAGTAAATGGAGGTTAAAAAAGTCATAGATAATGCTATGTTTGCTGTAACATCTACCAAGACAACATATAACAATTTTTCTTTCACAAAGTGCAGCGCAACTCTATAGGCTTCCCCAAATTTTAAGATTTTATCATCCAAAGTTTCATGTTTCAGCAGTGTCTCTTTCAAGAAAACTCCTCTTATTGTAGCTGCTGTTACCCCGGAAACAAAGCATAGAAAATATATGAGTCGAATTGCAGGGACAAATGTGTATCGAGAAATAAAGTAGATGGCAAAAAGTGGTGAAAACGAGGAGATAATATCAGGTAAAAAGTGATACAGAGAGAATAATTTACCACGTAACTCTTTTGGTGTAGAATCTGCCTCAATGCTCCACAAAGCAGGCTGATATAGTAATGCAACATTGGATAGAAAAGCAGCTATAACAAGCCATGTCCAATCTGGCGCATATGCGTAAATAAGAAAGGAAAAACTAAATAACCCAGTCATATACACGACAATCTTCTTTCGACCATATTTATCCGCCACATAACCCCCTAAAATTCTTGAAAAACCTAAAGTTATTGTTGAAACAAAGGAAATCGCACCTAAAATTACAGGAGTTGCTCCAAGTTCATATGCATATAGTTGAAAATAGGGGTCAGCCATTGATTGAAAAGGACCCCAAACAATCCAGCTCAAAATGAGCCCAAAAACATTCCACTTATAAATTCTCCTCAAATACTCATCATAGCGATCCTCAAATTCGCTCATAGCCTTAGTTAATTTTCACTTACTTAAAAATATTTTGAAAGATCTAGCAAGGTGTATGTTACACGTTTATAAATCCTTAGAGACCTATACAGTTCAAGGCTTCTTTTGCGAGTTTAATTTTATTTTCTAGTGTTTTCATTATGGTGTTTGTTACGTGTACTTTTACTCCAATCTCTTCTATTTTAGGTTTTAAGTCTCTATCAACGTTGTCAATAACGAGTGCGTCAAGGAAGTTTTTGTAGATTTTTGCTATTCCTAGGGCTGAGACCTCGATGCCTAAGCCTCGCATTAACTTGTCTGCGGGTCCCTTTATTGGGGCTCCTCCAACAATGGGGCTGATAGCTACAATTTTTGCTTTAGTTTTCTTTAAGGCTTCTTTTACACCTTTAATAGATAGGATAGGACCTATACTTACAATGGGGTTGCTTGGACATATAATAATTCCATCAGCATTTAATATTGCTTCAATTACTCCTGGAGCTGGTTCAGCTCTTTCTATTCCTTCAAACTTCACATCTAAAACAGGGTCTTGTGCTTTTCTTTTAACCAAATATTCTTGGAAATGCATTTCACCAACATTAGTAACAATTTTCGTTTGAACCTTGTCGTTTGTCATTGGGATAATTTTTACCTTAACTCCTAGGGCTTTTCGAATTTTTTCTGTCACTTCTGAAAGCTTCAATCCGCTTTTTAATAGCAGTGTTCTGTGAATGTGAGTTGCTAAGTCTTTGTCTCCAAGCATAAACCACGTTTCATAACCATATTTTCTAAGCATGTCTAAGCAATTGAAGGTGTCTCCACGCATCCCCCAACCCTTTTCTTCATCAACAATTCCGGCGAGAGTGTAGGTCACTATGTCAACGTCAGGAGAAATATGTAAACCGTAAAATTCTATGTCATCTCCCGTATTAACTATTGTAACAATTTCTTCAGGTGGGACAACATGAACTAGTCCTTGTAGAAATCTTGCAGCACCTACTCCTCCAGCTAGCGTGGTTATCATTACCAACCCTCCCAATGCAAAACTTCTTCAATAGGTTTTCTTGGTGGAGGTGAAGGCTTCTCGTCTGGGTAGCCCACCTCTATTAATGCTTGAGGTTCTACATCCTCTGGGATATTTAAAACCTTCCTAACTATGTCCTTTGCGAAGAGAGGGGCACATCTCCAACATGTACCTAAACCCTCAATATGTGCAGCTAACAGCAGGTTTTGAATCGCTGCTGCAACGCTTTGAACAGCCATTACATACTCCGCTTTTTGTCTCTTCTCATCGGGGTATTTATCCATGTCACGCATAGTTAAACAAGCAATTATTAAAACTGGTGCACTAACCATTCTTTTAATGGAAGTTTTAACTCTCTCTTCAATTTCTTCTTTTGAAAAACCGTTAGCCAAAAGATCCTCCTTAAATTTTTCACCCATACTTACTGCAAGCTTCTCCTTTACCTTCCTATCTCTTATTATTATGAAGTGCCATGGTTGAGCATTATGAGCCGATGGAGCCCATATAGCTGCTCTGATTAGATTAAGCAAGGTTTCCTTAGGAATTTTATCTTCCTTAAATTTCCTTATTGTCCTTCGAGTTTCAATTACCTTGTAAAAGTCTGTATTATTTCTCAAATTTTCTCTCTCCTATTTAATTTATTTAGCTATCTTGAAGGTTTTAATAAGATTTAATAAACTTAGCAGTATGCTCATCATCCTATTTTTTAACTATCTTGAAG